>JAAXUU010000017.1 GCA_013335845.1 Actinomycetota bacterium | reverse complement strand
TTCACCCTCGTTGTGACACGAGATGAATCCCTTTCCTCATAGCGGACATCCCAGATCTCTCCCGCCGTCAAGAACTCCAGTTTCCGCGGCAAAGGAGCACAGAGACTTTCCACGAACGTATCGCGATGCGGACGCATACGCATGATCATGTGCTCGACTTGGGTGCGGTTACCCTCCAAGATCCGCTCCGGATTCCGACGCGACCTCGAGGGTAGTGTGACGATAAGACCTTCACGAGCGGAATACGTGATACGTTCGTACCTGGCGCGCGAACTCACGCGCAAGCGCCAGGATTCCCTCGACCCGTCATGACAGATGAAATCGCCTTCCCGGGCGACCTCTCTCCCCATTGACCTACACCCTGCGCATACGATAGCAGTGATGGATCTTGGGGTTCCGCTCGAAATCTACCGGTATCGTCTGCGGCGTGATGTCGACCAACTCGACCCCCGCCTTGGACAAGGTCTCATAATCGGGCTTGAAATTACGCAGGTTGCAGCTGAAGATCGCCGAACCCGTACGGGTGAGCAGACGCGAAACACCGACCAGCAACTCCGCGTGGTCGCGTTGGACATCCCAGTCGCCGTCGACCATCTTGGTTGAGTTCGAGAATGTCGGTGGGTCGATGAAGATAAGGTCCCATCGATTCTTGCTATGGCGCATATCCTGTATCCATTGCAGGCAATCCGCGCGGACATACTCGTGATTTTCCCCAGTGAAGCCGTTCTTCTTCATATTGCGTTCCGCCCAGGAAAGATAGGTCTGCGACATATCCACCGTCGTGGTCGTGAACGCGCCACCGGCGGCGGCATGCACCGTCGCGGTACCGGTATATGCGAAGAGGTTGAGGAAACGCGCCTTATCCGCCTCGGCGAGGATCAATCCACGCGTCAAGCGATGGTCGAGGAATATGCCCGTATCCAGATAGTCGCTCAGATTGATCTCGAATCCCAAGTGGTTTTCGAGTATCGTCCCAATCACCGATCGGCCGCTCCCGAGTTGCCCGTACTGGGAACCACCGCGTGCTCGGCGACGAACCTTCAGGAAGATATCCTCGGAGGAAACGTCGAGGGCTGCGGGAAGTACGGCCAGAATATCGGCAAGACGACGTTGGGCTCGCACGGGGTCGATATCCTTAGGCGGTGCGTACTCGGCGACATGCACCCAGGTTTTTCCTTCGTCCCTGCCAGCACCTTGGTATAAATCGATCGCAACGGAGTAATCGGGCAGGTCCGCATCGTAGATCCGATAACAACTTACGCCGTTCTTGCGCGCCCACTTCTTGCGCAGCGCATAGACTTTTTTGAAACGCGCCACGAACTGCTCGGTATTCTGCTCGGCGACATAGACGGTAGTGCCGCCCACTTCAAGGGGGACTCCGGAAGGTGTCCCCTCTTCGCCCATGCTCGCCGCCCCAAGCGTATAGAGGTGCAAGGGACTTTCGATCTTGCCGTTGTACAGCGATAGGACCCGCTCGGACCGCATACCGAGACCGGCATCGATCAGGGCATCCGAAGTGATGATGGCCATGGTGAATCCATCGAAGCCGCTACGGAAGCGCGAGGAAATCGCAGCATAGAGAGCCGGCAGTTGAGCCTGGGTCGATATCCTCTCACCATAGGGCGGATTGGTGGCGACAAGACCCGGGGGGTCGAGCGGCGGAAGGGGGCAGACGGCGACGTCGGATACGGAAAACGTGATGACATGCCCGAGCAGGGCGCGTTTTGCGCTTTCGGCAGCGAGTGCGATCGCATAGGGATCATGGTCGGATGCGTAGATGGGAGGCATGGATTCGCGACCGCGCTGCGCACGGTCATCGGCCTCGTCAAGCAGTCTCCCCCAAACACCGGCTTCGTGCCCGAGCCACCCGTCGAAGCCCCAATGGTCGCGTAGTATGCCGGGGGCGATATCGGCGGCGATCATCGCCGCCTCGATAGCGAGCGTCCCACTTCCGCACAGAGGATCGAGGAAGGCACCGCCCTGCTTCGCGATCTCGTCCCAGGAACTCAAGAGCAATATACCTGCGGCAAGCGCTTCTTTGAGCGGCGCTTCCACCTGCTTGCCGGGCGCGCGGTAGCCGCGTCTATGCAGGGACTCGCCCGCAAGATCGATCGACACAGTCGCTTTCTCACCACGTAAAGCGACGTTCACGCGGATATCGGGTCGTTCGGTATCCACATCGGGACGCATTCCGTCCCGCGCCCGGAAATGGTCACAGATCGCATCTTTCACCCGTACACCGGTGAACTGCGTGTTACGGAGCTCATCATTGACCCCGTTTGCATCTATAGCGAGGGTTCCGGTCGCGAGCATATGCTCTTCCCACGGAATCGAACGGATTCCCTGATAGAGCTCATCGGCATCACGTGCACCCACGCGAGCCAAAACCAATAGTATGCGTGATGCGGTACGCACCCAAAGTGCAGCACGATATGCCTGCTCGAGCGTACCGAAGAACGCCACGCCGCTTTTGAGCGGTCGTACGCGTCCGATCCTCATCGCACGTAATTCCTCGGCGCACACTCCCTCGAGGCCACGTGGACATGGTGCGTAGAATTCGAATTGTTTCATTGCTACCCTTCTTTTCTTGGAGCTGCGCAGGTTCTTGTCCGCCAGTGTCCGTACCTGTTCTTATACTCACATGCGGATTGCACGTGAGCTCATTATCAGTTCTGTGAGAAAAACGACCCTAAAACCGAATCTCCGAAATCATGACGCATACCTATGGGTCGACGGTGATTCGAGCGACCGTTGCGGATTTCACCGAAATCCATGTCATCATCGGAACGGTCATGACGACGAAGCCCCGGTAAGAAGTCCTCGTAATCCTCGTAATCTTCGTCGTCGACATCTTCCGCCCGCGACCAGTCCAAACCGAACGACGCGCAGGTATCCTCATCCTCATACATGAGGGCAAGCGCCTGTACGCCGAAGCCGTCACCGCCGACAAGGGTAAGCAAGTCGTAGAGTTGATACGCCGTTTCCAAACCGGGCAATGTCAGCTCCATAGCGTCGGCGGTCGCAAGGGCGATTCCCAGATCTTTGATGAATTCCTCGACGAAGAATCCGGACGAATACTCTTTTTTAAGTATTAGAGGAGCGAAGTTCTGAAGAGCGAACGACGTACCGGGACCTTGCTTCATAGTGCTGAGCATCAGTTTCGGGTCGAGGCCCGCTTGTTTTGCGAAGGCGAGCGCCTCGACGGCACCCATGATCGAGCCGGCAAGGGCGATTTCATTTGCGAGCTTCGCATATTGGCCACTGCCTGCACCGCCGACAAGGATGATCTTCTTACCGATACATTCGAAGAACGGGCTCAGCGTTTCAAAATCGGTTGCCTCGCCACCCACCAAGAAGGTGAGCGTTCCCGCGTCGGCGGCGATATCGCCACCCATTACCGGTGCGTCGAGGACGCGCAGATCGTTCACCGCGGCCATGGCATAGAGCTCACGCGCAAGACGGGGGCTCGACGTGGTCATATCGATGAGGTATGCACCCGCGGGTGCGTTCTCCACGATACCGCCGTCGCCGATATAGATATTCTCGACGTCTTCGGGGTACTCGAACATCGTGAACACCACGTCTGCATCCTGCACCGCCTCGGAGACCGTTTCAGCCCACGTCGCGCCAAGGGACACAAGTTCCTCGGCTTTGTTTTTCGTGCGATTGTGCACTACGATATCGTAGCCCGCCAAGATGGCGTTCTTCGCCATAGCGTATCCCACAACACCTACGCCGATGAAAGTGACTTTCGTTGAATCAGGAGAAATCACGGTTGCTTTCCTTCCCGGTAAAGCGATAGACGGTTGCATCTATCATGAATCTAAATCGATACTATATCGAGGGGACCCGATAGTTTCCTAGGTAGTGCACGCTCGCATTCATAGGCGATGCCTATGGCAGGACCCACATGGACGCCGATCACCGGGCTCACGGGGATAACCTGCACTTCGCGCTTCGCGATCGACTCTATCACGTCTTTCGCCCATCTGCGTGCGTCGTCCGGCGAGCCGATGTAGTGGACGACAACATCCTTCAAGCCGTACTCGTTCATTTCCCGCTCGAATATCTCGGCCATACGTGCAAGCGCTTTGGATTCAGAGCGGACCTTTGCCAACACATCCGTTGTTCCGTTTGCGACAGTAAGAATCGGTTTGATATGGAGGATATCTCCGAGAAGGGCATTCGCCTTCCCTATACGTCCCCCCGCTTTCAGAAACGCAAGCGATTTCGGGGTGAAGATGAACCTCGAAGCTGCGCAGACCTGCGAAGCGACCTCGGTGCACACCTCGAGCGGTTTTCCCTGTAAGGCGGCTTTCGCGGCGGCGATCACCGAGAATGCCTCATCGTAGGAGTTCGTTGTCGAATCGACGATCCGACAACGCCAGTCGGGGAAACGCTCTTTCACCGAACGTGCCGCCAGAACGGCGGCTTGGAACGTACCGGACATCGCTTGGGAAAGAAAGATCCCCAAGGTTTCCCGCTTCTTTTCCGCCGCACTTATGAATACCTGTTCGAAACGCTCCTGCGACGGCTGAGACGAAGTCGGAATTGCATGGATCATCTCGCCGATTCTCGCGTAGTATTCTTCTACGTCGGTAGCGACATCCTCTTTCACGCTGTCCTTTTCGTGGATATACAGACTGCATATCTCGATTTCCAGCGCGTTCGCCGTCTCCGGCGGTATTGAGGCCACCGAATCCGAAACGACTTGGACCCTTGGGTACGATCGATTCTCCACGTACTCGTCCTCTTTCACCATGCCACATACCCTACGGGCGATCCTGTCGACGCGCCATAGTATGACGCTCGAACTCGGTTCCCACCATCATCATTCATGTACATGAGAAAACCCGAGGGAATCACGGTATCACCAAACGGTAGGGAGCCGTGATTCCCTCGTAGAATTCCACATAATAATCAGGCGATGGAGCCTTATATCGAAGCGCTCGGTCAGATTCCCCGCATCTTGAGGAGGAGTTCATCGCGACGCTCGAACAAGTCGCTTTCCAAACCGACGGGATAGGTATGCGGCCTGAGGAGTCTCTTGATCGACGGGTCGAGCCCCGCCACATTCTTCGCCGCACGGTCGCGTGCGTATGCTATCGGCTCGGATTCGCGCACCACCTGTCCACTCCGCACCAAGGGTGAAAGCAGCTGTGTATAACGATACGAGCCGAGTTTCTTTCGGCGTGTCGCATCCACGGGGTCGATGATTACCTGTTCCTCCTGTACCGGGAAGTTCACATCATAGATCATATCCCCGGCAAGCGATCCATCCTCACGCACATACCGGCGGACATCGAGAACACCGGGAATCGTCGCTTTCGCTGCCTGCTCGGTTACTTTGATCCGAGGGATCCACTCCCCCGTTTCCTCATCATGGATGGCAGACAACTTGTAGACCCCGCCCAACGCCGCTTGGTCGAAAGCGGTGGCTAGCCGCGTACCCACACCCCACGAATCGATCGGCGCGCCCTGTGTCTTAAGGGACTCGATGGTTCGCTCGTCGAGGTCGTTGCTTGCGTATATCTTCACACTCTCGAGACCGGCTTCGTCGAGCATTCCACGCGCGGCCTTCGATAACCAGGCGAGGTCACCGGAATCGATGCGGACACCGGTGAGGTGTTCGCCGCGTTCCTCCATCTCATGACCGACGATGATGGCGTTTCTGGTCCCTTCGATCACATTGTAGGTGTCGATGAGAAGGACGCAGTTCGTAGGGCTCACCTGTGCATAGGCGCGAAAAGCCTCGAGTTCCGTTTCGAATGCCATAACCCATGAATGAGCATGGGTACCCGAAACAGGTATGTTGTAACGTTTGCCTGCGAGCACATTGCTCGTGCTGGCACATCCGCCGATGAACGCCGCGCGGCTTGCCGAGACGCCTCCGTTCGGACCTTGTGCACGACGCAGACCGAACTCGGCGACAGGGCCGCCGGCCACACTGCAGACGCGCGCAGCCTTGGTTGCCACCAAGGTCTGGAAGTTGATGCAGTTGAGCAATGCGGTCTCGAGAAGCTGACACTCGATGATAGGACCTATGACGCGCACCAAGGGTTCGCGCGGAAAGACCAGCTCGCCCTCCAGCACCGCTTCGACGTCGACGGTGAGTTCCAACGACTTGAGGTATTCGAGGAATGCCGACTTGAAGAGTGCTCCGCCACCGGGTGCGGGAAGGGAAGCGAGGTACTCGATATCGGAATCACTGAACTTGAAGTTCTCGATAAGCTCGATCGCTCCGTCGATGCCGCAGGCGATGCTGTAGCCCCCATCGAATGGATTATCACGGAAGAAGAGATAGAAACACGCACGCGTGTCCGCCTTCCCCGTCTCCCAATACCCTTGCGCCATTGTGATCTGGTACAGATCCGTGAGGAGGGTGAGGTTCTCGGGAATCCGCTTGGCTATCTTATCCGCATCATGCCATGCGACCATGGGATCCTAACCTTCTTTCGTCTCTGAACCACCACTATGACGGCGGCGCGGACGGCGGCGCGGAGTGCTTTCCGTTTGCGGTGCGGATCTCCTACTATCGGCGTTGCCCTTACCGGTTGTACCGACGTTATCACTCGCACCCGCACGCACGCCACTGGAATGCTGGCCCGGACGAGGACGCGACTTCGGTGCTTCCTTGCCGGTAGCGGCATCGTTCGTGTTCACACGTTGCTTTTTACTCTCGGCTCCACGATCGGTCGCAGGCGTACCCTTCTGCCCCTTCTGGGGGGAATCCGACTGGCCGGGGCGACGACGCTTGCGTGGTGTGGGGCTTTTCTGCTCCCCTTGTTTTTGAGCTTCACCCTTGCCCTTGTCGGTTTCGGCTGCCGCTTTCGGTGCGCGCGTATCTTTGGAATCGCGGACATTACGCCTGCGCACCGTACGCTTCTGGGTTTCGTCTTTCAGCTCTTCGCGCTCTTTTTCGCGATCGAGCGACGAAAGTGCAAGCGTGATCGCCGTACCGGCACACTCCTCGAGGACTTCGCGCGACACTGAGCAGGAACAGGTCTTCCCTTCGCCACAACTCTTCTGTGAACAGCAATCCATCTTATCGAGTGGGACCGACAGGGATTTTCCATCCTCGAGACGTATCGTTACAACCTCAAGGGGTGTATTGAAATCAACGACCTTCGCAAGACCGAGGGGTGTCTCGACAAGAGCGCCTCGCTTCGGAGCTCTTTCTTTGAAGTCTTTATATGCTTCGAACTCGTAGCGCAGGCAACACATCAGACGACCGCAAAGACCGGAGATTTTAAGCGGGTTGAGTGGAAGACCCTGTTCTTTCGCCATTCGGATCGAAACAGGTTGGAATTCCCCGCCAAGACGTGTGCAGCAGAGCTCTTCCCCACAGTGGGAGATACCGCCTACATAGCGCGCCTCATCGCGGACACCTATCTGACGCATATCGATGCGCATGTGGAATTTGCTCGCAAGTTCACGGACGAACTCGCGGAAATCGACGCGTTCCTCGGAAGCGAAGTAGAACACGACCTTCTCGCCACCGAAAAGATGCTCGACCGCAATCGGTTTCATATCGAGTTTATATTTGTTCGCAAGCTGTCTGAACAAGGGCATAGCCTCTTCATTCTTCAGAGCAAGTTGCTCGACATGTGCGAAATCCTTTTCGTCGGCGATGCGCAACACCGGCTTGAGCGGCGTGGGGAGATCGGAGATTTCTTTATCGCTCACCTCAAACGGCTCTCCCGCTGCCAAGCCTATCTCGGTCCCTCGATCTGTTTCAACAATCAGATGGTCGCCGGCTTGCGGGACGAGAGTACCCGGGTCGAACCATAGCTGTTTCGGGTTATAACGGAATTTAACCGCAACTACATTTGGCATTGAAATACCTCTCTTATATCGAACAGCATGGCTTCGATAACCAGCTGTGGATTAACATTATACGAGATTCGCGACACTGCTGTATCCGTGGCCTCGATTGCGCGCGCGATCGCACCGGTAGTCGTCTGGGCTGAAAGCCGGGTGATTGAGACCGAATCGTCTGTATTCACCATCAGATCCTCACCACCGCTCACAACGATCAGGCAGTCACGGAGCCACGACCGTGTGATGGAGAACAATTCGAACAATCCCTCACGTTCACGTACGGTTAGTTCGCGCTTCTGGCGCTCTTCCAACGTGCGCATAACGCTCTTCGACAGATAATCCGCTCCTTCTTTGAGTTGTTGTTCCTGAGCCGCGCGAACATCCGCAAGAGGAGCCTTTGCGGCGCCGAGAAGTGCTTTAGCGGCATCGAGGATGTCCAAGTCGTCAGCATAGAGCATACGATCGAGGATGGCGAGTACATCTTTTCTCACCGCCATACGCGAGGGGGATAGCAGGAATGACCGGGCTTTTGTCACAGAGCCGCCACAGCTCGCCAAGGCAATGGCGGCCTGCTCGGCATCCGCACCCGAGACCTGAGCTAGGATCGCGATCGATTCGGAGGCCGGTATGCGACGGAACGGCACCACCTGACAACGAGACAGGATGGTCTCCATAACCGCCTCGCGCGTGCGACCCAACAAGATGAAGACGACATCCGCGGGTGGTTCCTCAAGTGTCTTCAGGAATGCGTTCGCCGATGCGCCACCCAGCAGATCGACACGATCTAGGATGTACACCTTCTTCGACGCGCGTATGGGAGCGAGGTTGACATCATGTATGAGTTCACGGATCTGACCCACGACATACGATGAGATACCCTCAGGGGCGATATAATGTACATCGGGATGTGTGCGACGGGAAATCCGGATACACGTGTCACACGACATACAACCCCCGTCCTTGCAGAGCGCGGCCTTAGCCAGACCGTAGGCAGCTTCCGTTTTGCCGCTGCCCGGAGGGCCGACGAACAGATAGGCCTGCGAGACGCGGTCGCTTTTGACGGCGGTTTCTAAAAACCCCCGCACACGGTCCTGCCCGAGCAGGTTCACGAACGGACTTTGAGGAGTGGTCGGTGTCACTTCAGCACCTCGAGATACGCGCGTGAATCAGCAGCCAGGGCTGCTTCCACATGGTCTCTGTCGATGTGGGGAAACAGATCATCGAGTTCGTCGAGAATGGCAAGGCTCGTTGCCCACGGCTGCTCCTGTGTGTGAACGACGCGGACCCGCTCCGGGTTGGAGCGCGCGATTTCCGCAAAACCGGCGTGGACGCGCTCGTGGAACGCCGCACCCGCCTGCTCCAAGCGATCGCTGTTCTCAACCGTCGCGCGGCGAAGACCGATCGCAGACGTCAGTTCGAGCAGGATCGTCCGGTCGGGATGGTACCCGCCCATTGCGAACGAATTGAGTGTATCGATGATATCCAAAGGCAGAAAACGCCCATATCCTTGATAGGCGATCGTCGAATCATAGAAGCGATCGCACAACACCACTTCCCCGCGTGCGAGCGCAGGTGCAATCACCTCTTCGATTATCTGAGCGCGCGCCGCTTCATAGAGAAGCAATTCCGCCTTTGCGCTGAGTGCCGCGTTCTTCGTGCTGAGTAGGATGGCGCGGATCTCCTCACCGATGACGGTTCCACCGGGTTCGCGTACAAGCAGCACGGTATACCCCGCCTCCCGTAGTATACCGGCAAGCCTTCGTATCTGCGTGGATTTACCGCAGCCTTCACCGCCTTCGAACGTTATGAAGATCCCCCTGTCACCCATTATGATCCCTCTTCCGAACGGTCCGTCTTCTGTGCGCAAACCTGTCTATAGAGATCGTTTCCTGCTGAGTCGATAGCAACGAACACCGGGAAGTCCTTGACCTCGAGACGCGTCAGCGCCTCGGTTCCAAGATCCTCCCACGCGATAGGCGTTTGCGAGAGAACGCAGGATGCCAGCAAAGCGGCTGCGCCACCGACGGCCGCGAAGTAGACGGCTCCGTTCGCTTTACACGCTTCACGCACGGCGTCGCTTCGCGTGCCTTTCCCGATCGCCGCCACAATGCCGGCACTGAAGAGCTCCGGTGTCGCAAAATCCATCCGTGACGCGGTGGTGGGGCCTACCGCTCCGATCGGACGGTCACCCAAAGAAGGTGTCGGACCCGCATAGAAGAGCGTCTGCCCGTTCAAATCGAACGGTAAGCGCCCCGTTTCATGCAGGGCATCCAAGGCGCGCAGGTGTCCTGCATCACGCATGGTGAAGATAGGACCGGATAGTTTGACATAGTCGCCACAAGCTAGCCCGGAGATGATATCACCGGTTAGTGGAAGTGTCACATGCTTACACTGCATCGAAACGCTCCTCGATAAA
Source organism: Actinomycetota bacterium (assembly GCA_013335845.1). Taxonomy (GTDB): domain Bacteria; phylum Actinomycetota; class Coriobacteriia; order Coriobacteriales; family RUG844; genus JAAXUU01. Next base: position 851 of record JAAXUU010000017.1, on the reverse strand, counting down.
CTCGACCGATGCACTCCGCATAGCCGAGCAACCCATGTTGATCGCAAGGGGAAGCGCCGCGATATGGCAAGGAGCGGTGTTGATGTGGACGGCGAGCGCCGTCGTCGCACCACCAAGACCCGCAGGTCCGATACCGGTCGAATTGATCTTCTCCAGCAGTTCCTTTTCAAAAGCGGCGACCTCGGGCTGTTTGGCCGATGTGGCCACATCGCGTAAAAGCGCCTTCTTGGCAAGAGACCCCACTTTATCGAATGTAGCACCGATGCCGATGCCAATGATAAGAGGGGGACACGCACTCGAAGCCTTTTCACAGACGCAGGCGAGCACGGCCTCTTCGATCCCGGCTCGTCCCGCAGCAGGCGGTAACATGACGACCCGAGAGGCGTTATCGGATCCCCCGCCTTTCAGCATGACATGCAAGGTCGCTCCCCTGCCCGGGCGGAAGCCGATCTCACAGAAAGCCGGTGTATTGTCGCGGGTGTTGCTGCGGTCGATGAGAGCGTCATGCACGAGACTCATGCGCAGACGGGCTTTCTCGTAGGCGCGTGCAACAGCGGCGTCGACTTCCGAGCCTGCCCCGATCGTCATCTTGCCTGGCGACGGTAACATCACGATTGCCTCGCAGGACACAGCAGCTCTCGATCAAATCGAGTCGCTGCTGGCGGCGCTCTCGCGCGGATCGACGGGCGTGGGGCGGAATTTCGTCGTCTTCTCGCTTCGCAACGCCAGCGCCGAGCGGGTGGCTTCCACGTTGGACCGGTTGTTCCGGGGCATCAGTGGCGGTGGCCCTGGGGGCATCAGCAGCGTTCTGTCGGGCACGGGCAGGGTCGTGGCGGTGCCGGATGAGCGGC
>JAAXUU010000185.1 GCA_013335845.1 Actinomycetota bacterium | reverse complement strand
AAGAGGCCCTCGGCATCACCAATAAAGCCGTTATGGAAGCACTGGATGGTTTGCCCGCAACCAAGGTACACTGTTCTTTGTTGGCAGAAGAGGCGATTCATGCCGCACTCTGGGACTATGCACAAAAAAACGGCATCGAAATCGAGGGACTGGAAAAGCCCAAGGCAGATGTTTCCGATCATGAAACTTCCGATCATGACACTGCCGAAGAGTATTAAAATCGTCATGGCAGTGAAACAACCGAGAAAGAGCCGACTATGAAGATTTCCACCAAAGGAAGATACGCGCTTAGGCTCATGATCGATATCGCGCAGCATGAAGGAGAAGGTCTTGTATCTCTTAAGGCTGTGAGCGCTCGTCAAGATATCTCTGCCAAATACCTGGAGCATATCGTTCCCTTGATGGTCAATCAAGGCCTGTTGCTCAGTGAGCGGGGACACCAAGGTGGCTATCGGCTTAAAAAACCGGCCGGTGAAATAACAGCGGGTGATGTGATCCGTGCAGCGGAGGGAAGCTTTGCCCCCGTGTCGTGCCTGGACTCGGGGGTCGAAACGTGTTCGCGACAGGAGTCCTGCCCGACGGTGAAATTCTGGGCCGGTCTCTATGATGCCGTTGAGAACTACGCAAATGGTGTGACTTTGGCAGATCTCATCGCTCCATAGGAGTTCGGGGCATGGCGTCGGGATAGGACTTCGGCGCCGAAGTTAAGGGACGTTCTGTGATTCCGCATCATCAGAGAACGCTGCCCCTGTAGAGAAGCTGGACCAATTCCAAGGCGTAGACGATGAAAGCAGACCAAAACACGATATTGAATCGCAGTTTGTTCTCATGGAGCTTTTCGAGAAGTTTTTCACAAAAGGGGTAGGCAAAGTACAGGAAGACGGTTGCTGCGAGACCGAACAACGCGGCTCCTCCTATCCAAATATTACCGTTGATGTTCAGAGGAAGATGCGAATAATCCCAAACGCGAGAACCACCGATGGTTATCAATGCGGTGGCGCAGATATATTCGACTATCGAGGTGACGAACATGTTCAGAAAGAACACGACAAGTGGAATCAGGCTGAACTTTCTTACAATCGGCAGAACGAAAACGATTATCGCGATGGCACCAAGGCCATAGGGCGGACCGGAGGGGATAAAAGTGATACGGGCCGGATACCACACTTCGCCACCGGTTAGGAACGGTCGGACAAAACTCCAAAGCACTTCCAGATAATGTCCGGCAATCGAGAGAAAGAAAAAATAGAGGAAGAGTTCCTGCCAAAAACGAACCGTGCGCCATTTTGGTGGCGGGGTTGATTCACCGACATCCGTGTTTGAAACCGATTCATAGAGCTGGAGACTCATATCCACCTACAACACGATCGATTTTACTTTGTCTATCCAGTGTATCGTGCTTTACCCATCGGTCAACTTCTTCTGGTATGCGAGCCTTTCGCTCCCATCCTCGATGTAGATGATCCCGCAGTATGCGAATCCATTCTTTTTGAGCAGGTTCTGCATGATCATGTTGTCTCGGTGGGTGTCTATGCGTAGATTTCCGCACTGCCGGACTGCCCACTCAAGGCAGAAGGATGCTGTACCTTTTACCGTCCCGTCCGTCGTGATCCTATGCACTACTCCATACGGCGAGTCGTCCAGCCAATCACCTTCGAAAATCATAGCATACGTCACGTCGTCGCCCGGAATATAGGCGAAGGTGGCGATCAACCTACCATCTTCTTCACATACATACGAGTTGCCATCGCGAATGTCCTGCTCTATCAGTTCTTTTCCGGGGTACGAGGTGCCCCATTGGTCGGGATTCCCGTTCTCCGCCATGAATTCTCTGGCACGGCCATACAAGGCCATGACGGGGTCTAAATCCGAAACCCTTGTATTCCTGATTATCATCGGTGTCCTTAGCAAATGGGGTGGGTTTTGCGTGAATCCTTCAAGCATACTATTCGGTATATCGATCTTCTCGTATATAACTGTAAAGTATCAAGACGGGTGAAAACAAGTGAATCATAGTAGACTATACATTTGACGTTCTAATGCCAGGTCTTCTTGGGGAATCTGTCCAAGTAAAAAGGTGTTAGAATATGTGAGCTGAGAAGGGAGTAACAATGGCACTTGTACAAAACTCAGTTCAATATGCTGTTGGGAAATGGATTGACGAGAACCACCCGAGGCCGGAAAGCGGACGGTGTATCGACATCAAACAGAAGAAGGTCTCCTGCGGTGCATGCAGGGACATCTGCCCGACAGGCGCTACGCTAAGTTGTCGCGATAGAAATTGGGAAGCCTGCATGGATTGCAATCTATGTGTGGCCGCCTGCCCTACGCGCGCGTTGCGTCCGAGCGCGAAGAATGTTGATAAATTCCTACGGGCCATCGAGTCCGGCGTCGATAAGATCACCATCAGCTGTGAGCAATGCGAAGAGGGTGCCTACCTGCAGATGTACTGCATGGGTGCAATCCCTTGGGAGGTTTTGGCCTGTCTCGCTCTCGACAAGCAAGTCGTTCTGGACACAACCTTCTGCGCCGATTGCCCCGAGGTCGAGGGCAAGGCACAGCTCGAAGCGATGCTTGAACAAGTGAAGGAATTCTTGGGCGATGCGTTCTTCGATAAACAGATATCCGTTTCCGGAGAGACCAAGGTCGGAGGGCTTTCTCGGCGTGAGGCATTTTCGTTCATACGTGGCATCGGGAAGAATGTCACGGAGAACCTATTGTCAGCGGGGAAGGGTACACCTATCGAAGGGTCGTTCTTTCGCAAGGTGCTCGCGGCGCGACTTGAAGACGCGCAGGATGGCGACCCGGATTTCTATACGCTGTCGGCACCTATCTTCAACGAGAATTGCTGGGCATGCAATCTTTGCAAGAACGCTTGTCCGGAGCACGCGATTTCCATTATCAAAGATGATCAGACCGGCGAATATTTCGTCAACCACACTGCGTGGAAATGTGTGAGTTGCGGTTTGTGCAGATCTACATGCCCCGACGAGGGCATCAGTGGGCAGATGTTGTTCGAAACGAACGACCCCCTCGACGATGTGCGCTATAAGGCATCACCATCGATCTGCACCAAGTGCGACAAGAACTTCAAACCTGACGGTAATGTGCTGTGCCCGCGTTGCGTTCGGGTTGAAGAGAACAAAGCAAAACTCGCAGCGAACAAGACAACGTAAAGGTCCGATAACCTAAAGGTTCGATACCCTTATATGCTATCCATTTTGTCGACGCTGTGGAACAGGTCGAGTAATTCCTGCTTGCTGTGAACATCCAGTTTGGCATGTATCATTTTGACATGCGTTTTCACTGTGTTCGCGGTGATGAAGAGTTCCCCTGAAATGCGCGCGATGGTATGACCTTGCACGAGGTAGAACAACACGTCTTTTTCACGGGTCGTCAGGTTGTATTGGTTCGCGAGGTTCGTGCATCTATTCTCGAAGGGGGTGCTTGCAGATATCCCTGCATCGGCATTTTCGTAGTCGATCGATGCCGGTTGGGGATCGAGGCTCGATTGAATCGGGTTTTCAGATTCTTCCATATAATCCGCGAGTACTTTATCGCGCTTGCTTCTTCGGAGAACGACCACCAGCACCATGCCCAGAAGGTAGATGCCTGCGAAGGAGAACACGGTTAGCTGTGTGAATCCGGAACCGAATCTGAATAAAAGGGTTCCAAGTAATACACCAAGTAAACTGAAGAGACGAATCGCGGCTTCCGTTATCCCGAAAACCACGTAGGCGTTCGCTTTCTGTGTATGAATCGCATGAGCCGAGACCAGCAGGAAGGCCGAGGATACGAAGTGGGTGCATACGATCACAACTATACCCAGGGTGAGTCCATACTCCGCTCCTAAAAACGGAAGTAATAACAAGGCGCTGCCGATAAGAAGGAAGATGACGTCATACACCGAGGTAGGCGACGGTTTGCGCGCCGTCAGAAGCACCACCACGCAGAATACGACAGCAGCACCTACCATCGCTACATTTATGAGAAGGTTCGTCTCCTCGAACCCGT
>JAAXUU010000423.1 GCA_013335845.1 Actinomycetota bacterium | reverse complement strand
CTGCAGTTATGAGGAGCGCCCAATAGAATACCGCACGCACTTCGAGGAGATGATCGATCGCGTCTTGAGTGAGTGCGGTCTTGTAATCGGTACCCAACGGGAGATCGGCTTCATCATCCCCCAGTGAAAAAGCGCGAACCCCCTCGGCGACGGCGACCATCTCGGAATGTTCGAAGCCCGAGGCGGTCTCATCGGCGAAAAGGTTCGCGAATAGGGATGTCGCAGGTGGCAGAAGTGTCGCTGAGAATGAAACCCCCAAAGCGGAAAACGCGACAAGCGCGGTCAAGACCACAGCAAGGATTCCTCGCAGCAGTTTCATAAGCATTCCCTTCGCGCAGCTTCACTCACGAATAACTCTGCGCTCTAATCCTCGATATTCTAATCCTCGATACCGTTTTCTTTTCTTATCTGTGCACGCTTGATCTTACCACCGATCGTCTTCGGCAACTCGTCGACGAACTCGACGATACGGGGGTATTTATAGGGTGCAGTCGTCTTCTTCACGTGATTCTGCAACTCTTTGACCAATTCCTCGCTCGGCTCATATCCACGCGCCAAGACGATGGTCGCTTTGACCACCTTACCCCGGATAGGATCGGGAGCTGCGGTTACGGCACACTCGACGACTGCAGGGTGCTCGATTAGTGCGCTCTCCACCTCGAAGGGACCGATACGATAGCCGGAACATTTGATCACGTCATCGTCACGACCCACGAAATAATGATACCCATCACCGTCACGCCATGCGACGTCATGAAGGTTGTAATAGTCTCCGCCCAGTGCCGTAGCGGTCAACTCGGGATTGCGGTAGTAACCGATGAATAGACCGGGAGGATAGACCCCTTTGAGGCCCGTGACGCAGATATTGCCTTCTTCACCGTCTTCAACCGCATTGCCTGCATCGTCAAGCAGCTTGATGTTGAGAAGCGGTGAGGGCTTGCCCATGGAGCCCGGCTTCGGCTCCACCCAAGGAAACGTTGCAAGCAGCACCGGACCTTCGGTTTGACCGAAACCCTCGCGGATCTTCTTTCCCGTGATCCGCTCCCATGCAAGGGTGACCTCGGCGTTCAAGGGCTCACCGGCTGTCGCGAAGTTATGGACTGAAGATAGATCATAGGCCGCGACGTCTTCCTGCAGCATGAAGCGGTACATCGTCGGAGGAGCGCAGAACGTCGTGAGCTTGAACTCCTGGACTTTTTCGAGGAGCTCGGTCGGCACGAATTTATCCATGTCGTACCCGAATATCGTCGCACCGGCAATCCACTGTCCGTAGATCTTGCCCCAACCGAACTTCGCCCAACCGGAATCCGTGACGCTCATGTGCAGTGTATTCTCTTCGACCTGTTGCCAGTACTTAGCGGTGATGATATGCCCCAGAGGATGCAGATAGTTATGGGCTACCATCTTCGCGAGACCGGTCGTTCCGCTCGTGAAGTAGATGAGCATGATATCTTCGTTCTTGGTGGCGGCATCACCCGTCGGGCGCGCCCACTCATCGCTACTCTCGGCGAGAAGCCCCTCGAAATCCAGCCAACCTTCACGCGTGCCCGCTACAAGGATACGATGTTTGATGCTCGGGGTT
>JAAXUU010000184.1 GCA_013335845.1 Actinomycetota bacterium | reverse complement strand
GGTGCGTAAAAACTGACGGCTCGGAGCGGGCGGTCGCGACAGGAGGGAGCCTGTTCGCGGTCGCCGACGCTTCCGGGCACAACGAAAGGGGAAGAACATGGGTTTGGCATTGCTTGAGGGTAAGAACCTGCTTGAAGGTAAGAAGATCATCGTAACGGGCGGTGCAGGGGGCATCGGCTCGGCGACGGTCGACGAGTATGTCCGTCAGGGCGCTATCGTCACCTCGATCGATCTCAAAGATGACGAGGGCAAGAAGTTCGCCGAAGAGGCGAATGCGCATGGTCCGGGCAAGGCGACCTACATGCACTGCGATATTTCAGTCAAAGAAGAAGTAGACCAGGCCTTTGCCCAGGCGAAGGAAGACATGGGTGGACTTGATGTTCTGGTCCACTGTGCTGCGAAGATGCAAGCTATGAGCCCGGCCCTTAATTACACGGTCGACGACTACAATTTCATCTTCGATAACGACATGCTGGGAACTATCCTTGCCGACCAAGCGGCATGTCGTCTGATGCAGGAATACAACAAGGGCGTCATCATCAACTATAGTTCCGAAACGGCTCTGCAAGGTTCGCCCAATGATGGTCTGTATTCAGCTGCAAAGGCGGGCGTGGCCACATGGACGCGCGTTATCGCCCAGGAATGGGGTCACGCCTACAACATCCGTTGCAACTCAGTGATGCCTACCATCAAGACACCGATGTATAGGGAATACGTCTCGCATATGGACGACGATACGCGCGCGGCGTTCATGGCGCACCGTCGCAAGGCTCATCCCATCAAGGGCGATATGGGCGACGCGGATATCGACATCGCACCTGTCATGGTTTTCTTGGCGTGCGATATGTCGCAGTACATGACGGGTCAGATCTTTGCAGTCAACGGCGGCAATAGTATGGTGCGCGGCTGACGAATCGATGAGGCGGGTATGCATGAGCTGTGCGTGCGTGACTAGCGCATTCATGTTCAAAGCGTGCCCGCCTGTCGTGAAAAAGATGTTCCTTTGATAATCGAGTAGGGGGATACGGATGTATGAGAAGCTTTTGAATAAGTACGCCATCAATCAGGTGGCCTATATCGTAGAAGATCTGGAAAAAGCCGCACGAGACCATTCGGCGCTCTTCGGTTCCGGGCCGTTTGTGTATCTCGATGAGATATCGTACAAAACGACGATGTATCGCGGCAAGGAGATCCCGCTTAGCATGGAGGTAGCCTACGCCGCATTCGGTGATCTTCAAATCGAGCTCATCAAGCCCACAAGCGAAGGCCTCAATGTATACACCGAGTCGGGGCAGTATGGTTTCCACCATTTCTCGATTTGGGTCGACGACTTCGAGGGCGCTCTCGAAGATTTCAAAGAAGCAGGTTTCGAACCGGCCATGCTCATGACATCGGGCGGAGGATTGGTCGTCGCCTATGTTGACTGCACTGAAGTGTGGGGGCACTTCGTGGAGATCCACGCTCCGCAGCCGTATCTTGTCGACCTCTGCAAAGGGCTGGCAAAGGATTGGGATGGCACGAATCCCTATCGCAAACTGGGAGCATAGCGTTCGCCTGCGCCTCTGCAGGTCAAGTAGGGGTCAATCAGGTAGCTAAAAGTCTATCAGCTAGCCAAAAAATCTGAACGTTTTCGGTTTCGCACGAGACCGACTCGCGGGGGAAGGCCTCCCTATAAGGGGGGCCTTGAGCGAGTACGCGGTTCAACTCAACACTGGGAGGAAATATGGAAGCAAATGGGAAGCAGGAATCTCCGGCCATAGAGATCCAGAATCCGTTTATGGCAGCGCCATCGGTGAAGAAGGTACTGACACTTATCGGCATCTACATTGCGGTTGTGGGTGCGATCATCCAGTCATCTACGTTGTCGATATTGTTGCCTGTCGCGGTGGCGGAAATAGGCGGCCTGGAGTACTACTCGCTTGCAGGTACGCTGTCCGGCATTGTAAGCGTCGCGGTTATGCCTCTGTGGGGCTACCTTGGAGCTAAGAACCCGGCAATCAAAAGGCCGCTGTTCACATTGTCTTTGCTCATAGGTGCCGCGGTGCTTTTTGCTCGGGCCCTTGCGCCGACGATGATGGCGTTGGTTATACCCTCGGCGCTGTACGGGTTCGTGAGCGCGGGCATCTTCGTTTTGGGATACTCGATAATCCGTGATATGTACGACGCGAGAAAAGCCGGTACTTATCTGGGCATGTGCGGAACCATGATGGCGATCGGCATGTTGGCAGGACCACTGCTCGGAGGTTTCATCATGGATGTTTCGAGCTGGCGGTGGGTATGCCATTTGATATGGCCGATCTTGCTTATCGGAGGACTTATGGTGTTCTTCGGTGTTAAGGCAAGCAAAGAAGAAGCGGCTTCTATGGCGAGCACAAGCGGGAATTTCGATATGCCGGGTGCGATCGCGGTTGTCGTCTTCTTGGCTACGCTTATCACCGGGCTCTCGCTTGGAACGAGGCTCGTGCCGTTTGGCAGCACGGGAAGTAACGCACTGTTCGTTATCGCTGCCGTGGCACTCGTTGCGCTCATTTTGATTATCCGTAAGAAACAGGGCGATGCTATTATCCCTGCTCCGGCACTTAAGAACCGCAATACGCTGAGTTTCGGCATTGCCAACTTCTTCTGCATGTTCTCCAACATGGCGGTGTTTTTCTTCCTACCCATGTATGTGATCACGGTCATGCAGCTTTCCGCGACCGAGGCGGGGCTTACCATCACGCTCTATTCGGTTCTCGGCTTGTTCTTAAGTCCCATTTTTGGACGGATGATCGGCAAAGCGGGCAATGCCCGCGGCGTGTTGTCGTTCGGGTGTATCATGCGGATCGTGGTTGCGGCGGCACTACTTTTCTTTGTGGCACCCGATGGCAATATATTCGTCATATACGTCATCATGCTTATCGCCGGTTGCTACAACAGCGTGCAGAGCTCGTCGTTTTCTGCAGGTCCGCAGATCCAGTTGCCTGCGAACATCCGCGTGCAAGGTAACTCTATCATCCAGGTGGGGCAGAACTTGGGTGGCGCTATCGGCACGGCAGTCTATACGGTGATTCTGGGTGTTTTCGGTGTTGTTGAAGGCATGCCCATCGCGCTTGCCGTTTCAATAGTGACTGCTGCCTGCGCGCTTGTGTTCGCGCTGCGGTTGAAGAAACTCGATTCCGAGAAAGACTAGCGATTGTTTGTGTAGGCGTAAGATCCGAATGTTGGGTTTGTCGAATTCTGGCCAAATTAGTGCCAATAGAAATTTTGTCAGATACCGAGAACAGAAAAAGAGGCAGTAACTATGCCTCTTTTTCTGTTAGAATACATTTCTATGCGGGCGTAGCCAAGTGGTAAGGCAATGGCTTCCCAAGCCATCATTCGCGAGTTCGAGTCTCGTCGCCCGCTCCATAGATACTTGTAGCTAGAGAGGCATTTACGCTTCTCTAGCTTTTTTGTTATCGGTAGGTAAAGGTCGTTTTGCCACCAAGTTCCTCTTCAGACCATCCCTGATGGCATCAGTCCTTCTTCGTCTTATGATTACCGTTGCTAACCGGTCATTACCGTCCGACTAGTCTTCCGTTCATCGCCGAATCAGGGGGACTCGCTCCGTCCCTTTGCCGTTCAGTGGCGTAGTGTTGCCGCAGCTTTCAGAGGATTGACACAACTTACCTGTATTGCTGTAACTTTTTCCCAGATATTCAATCTAAATCTAGCTGTACTTTCCCGAGAACGAAAGAGGTGGGCTCATGCACAAGAACCTACAAGACATGACGGGGGAAGAGAAGGCGGAGCTGGTGAATCGGTTCGATGTCGAGCGAACCAACCTCCTTTCCGTGCTTCTCGATCTACAGTCCCTCTCATATCAGAACTACATCGATGAGGAAACAGCCGTGCTGGTCGCAAAGGCAGCCGGAATTGCGCTTTCCGAGCTCTATGAGGTTCTGAGTTTCTACGCGATGCTTTCGACTGAGCCGCGGGGAAGATATGTCGTCGAAGTCTGTCGATGTACACCATGCACGCTCGCGGATGATGTGGAGGTCGCA
>JAAXUU010000183.1 GCA_013335845.1 Actinomycetota bacterium | reverse complement strand
CACTATCAGCAGTTGCTTCGCGACTACAACATGTCGACCGTACTGGCGGGTTATGAGTTCGCCCATCGCGACGACTACGAAGGACGCGAGGTCATCGATTCCATCAAAGTCGACGCGGATAGCAAGAACATCGAGAACCTGACCGTCGTTCCCGTAGATGGGAAGTACAGAGTCCGTTTCTCTGCGGAAGAGCTCGATGGGTTGAAAGAGAAGCTCGACTCCTTTGAGTATTACGAAGGCATGATCAAAGAGATGGATAACGGTTCCTTGATGGTCGACGACCTCAACCATTTCGAAACAGAGGAATTCGTCAAGCTGCTCGAGCCCGATGTCTTCTTCTCGGGAATCAAAGATAAGTTCGTATTGCAAAAGGGTGGGATTCTTTCCCGTCAGCTCCATAGCTATGACTATCAAGGTCCGTATGCCGGTTTCAAAGGTGCCGTGAACTTCGGTCACGATCTGGTCATGGGTCTCTACACTCCCGTGTGGAACAAAGTCATTCCACCTTGGCGCACCGAGCCCGTGCTTACGGGAACCGTAGGAGGTGAGGAGTAATGTTAGAAGCCACTCCACGTGATTGTGTCACCGAGCGCAAAGCGCTTACCATCAGTCCCGCCAAAACGTGTCAGCCGGTCGGAGCGGTCTATGCGGCACTCGGCGTCCATGGCGTCATGCCCCATAGCCATGGTTCACAGGGTTGTATCGCGTTCCATCGTATGTTCCTGACGCGTCACTTCAAAGAACCGGCTATGGCATCGACCAGCGCTTTCACTGAGGGAACGAGCGTTTTCGGTGGTGGATCGAACCTCAAGACGGCGGTGCGCAACATCTTCGATCTCTATGATCCCGAAGTGATCGCCATCCACACGACGTGTCTTTCGGAAACCATCGGAGACGACCTGAACGCGATGGTATCCGCCTTGGATATCCCCGAAGGCAAGCGTGTCATCTATTGCTCGACTCCCAGCTACCAAGGCTCCCACGTCACCGGATTCTCGAGTATGAGCGCAGGTTTCATCAGGCATATGGCCGAGAAGACCGGCGTGCCGAGCGGTAAGTTGATGATAAACCCCGGTTTTGTGAATCCGGGTGATATGCGCGAGCTGAAGAAGATCGTAGAGGCGTTCGGCATCGAGTACACGATGCTCCCCGATACGACCGGAGTGCTCGATGCTCCCATGACCGGGACGTTCGAGATCTACCCCAAGGGCGGGACGCCGATCGATGAGGTCGTCGCCCTCGGCGATGCCGCATATTCGCTCGCTCTTGGACAATGGGCGAGCGAGGCGTGTGCGAATGAACTCCGCCGCAAGCATGGCGTGGAATACGCCACGCTGCCGCTTCCGATGGGCGTGGCGGCAACCGATGAATTCATCCTCGCCCTCTCGAAATTCTCGAAGCAGGTCGTACCGTATTCGATCGAAGAAGAGCGCGGTCAGCTTATCGACTGCATGATCGACTCGCACCAGTACCTCGATGCAAAGCGAGTCGCGATCTACGGAGACCCCGATACGGTCATCGGCGTCACCGCGTTCTGTCTCGAGTGCGGCATGAAACCGGCTATGGTAGTGACAGGTACGCCGGGCAAGGAGTTTACGAGCATCATCAATGGAATGCTCGCGGAAGCCGGCATCGATCCGCAGGATTGCTGGGTTAAAGAAGCAGGCGACTTGTTCGAGATGCACCAACGTATGATCCAGGAACCCGTCGACCTGATGATCGGGCCCTCGACCGGCAAGCAGATCGCCCGTGCCGAGGACGTACCCTTGGTTCGCGTCGGATTCCCCATCATCGACCGCTATGTGCATCCTTACATGCCTATCGTCGGCTACAAAGGCGCGATGCGCATGTTGGAACTGATCGCGACCGCGTTGATGGAGCGTATGGAGCGCGACTGCGAGGACCAGGATTTCGAGTTCGTCATGTAACGCGATTGCCGTCTCGGCGGGAACCGAGGCGGCAACCCGAGCACGTAGATGTAGCGATGTTCCTATACGAAGATAAAGGGAAGGGAGGCACAGCATGTCTGATACGAAAGCGAAAACGGCGGAGATACTCGATGAACGCCGTGCCTCGATATTCACCGCGGACGGTTGCGGCGGCGGGGGTATCGCGTGCGACACCGAAAGTGTGAGCGGAGCGGTAAGCCAACGCGCGTGCGTGTTCTGCGGTGCCCGTGTGGTGCTGAACCCGATCACAGATGCGTTCCACATAATCCATGGTCCTATCGGATGTTCGAGCTACACATGGGATATCCGTGGGAGCCTTTCGAGCGACCAAGAGCTTTATCGTCACAGCTTCTCAACCGATATGCAGGAGACGGATATCATATTCGGTGGCGAGAAGAAGCTTGCGCGTGCGATCGATGAAGCGGTGGAGGCACACCATCCCAAAGTGATCTTCGTATATGCGACCTGCATCGTGGGTGTTATCGGCGACGACGTCATGGCAGTGTGTAAAGCCGCGGAAGAACGGCACGGCATACGCGTGGTCCCGGTGGTCGCCCCTGGCTTCGCCGGGCACAAAGCGATCGGTTATCGTTTGGCCGGAGATGCGATTATGAGGTTGATAGGGTCGACGCCCGCGGATAGAAGCGAGGCGCACGGCGTGAACATCCTCGGCGACTTCAACTTGGCGGGCGAGACGTGGATCGTGAAGGATTACCTGCACCGTATCGGCGTCGAGGTGGTCACGGGTATCACGGGTGACTCGACCTACGATTCCCTCATGCAGGCACCCACGGCGCGGCTCAATCTGGTGCAGTGTGCCGGATCTATGACAGCACTCGCGAAGCGCATGGAGAAGGAGCTGGGAATCCCCTACATCAAGATCAGCTTCTACGGCATAGAGGACACCGTCGCTTCGATCATGCGCATCGCCCACGCACTCGGCGATCCTGCGGTGATCGCCCGTGCCGAAGAATTATGCGCAAGCGAGACCGCGAAGCTCGATGGATTGATGGAGCGCTATCGCAAAGCGCTGACGGGTCGCAAGGCCGCTATCTACGTGGGAGGCGGTTTCAAGGCGATTTCGCTCATCAGACAGTTCAGGGAGTTCGGCATGGACACGGTCATGGTCGGTACCCAGACGGGGCGCGAAGAGGATTACGAGGTGATCCGGTCCCTCGTCAGTCCCGGATGCGTTGTGCTTGACGACGCAAACCCCGCGGAGCTTGAGAAATTCATGCTCGAGAAAGGCGCCGATATATTGGTTGGCGGTGTTAAGGAGCGCCCGCTCGCCTACAAGCTGGGCGTCGCATTCTGCGACCACAACCACGAAAGAAAACACCCTCTTGCGGGGTTCATCGGAGTGAAGAACTTCGCTCAGGAAATCAATTCATCCATTCATTCCCCCGTGTGGAAGTATCTATAATAAGAAAGGTGGAGCCATGCAGAAGTTGATAAAGGAAGCGGGCGCCTTAGTCTCGCTCGATACCAATCCATGTAAGATGTGCATGCCTATGGGAGTGGTGAATGCGGCGTACGGCGTCTCCCGATGCATGACCATCCTTCACGGAAGCCAAGGATGCTCCACCTATATCCGCCGTCATATGGCGACGCACTACAATGAACCGATCGACATCGCATCATCGGCGCTTACCGAGCAGGGCACCGTCTATGGTGGCGAGGCGAACCTCAAGAAGGGCATCGACAATCTCATCAAACTCTACGACCCGGAGGTGATCACGATTGCGACGACATGCCTTGCCGAGACCATAGGCGAGGATGTACCTCGCATCCTGAGCTCATGGCGCGAAGAGAACTCCGAGAGCGAGGTGACGCTTATCCCGGTGGCGTCACCCGGTTACGGCGGCACCCAGTTCGAGGGATATTTCAGGTTCCTTCATGCGCTGGTCGCCCATACCGAGTTCGACGAAACACCTAACGCCCGATTGAATATCGTTTCGGGTCCCATGAGTCCTGCGGATATGCGGTATCTGAAAGATCTCGTGGCAGGCTTCGGTATCGATGCGATCTTCTTGCCGGATGGCTCGGATGCCCTCGACGGTGCCCATATGCAGGAGT
>JAAXUU010000182.1 GCA_013335845.1 Actinomycetota bacterium | reverse complement strand
TGAGGAAGAAGTTGCAGCGTTCTTCGACGAACTCACCGATTTCAAGATCAAATTGATCGGGAAACTGGCACAGTATTATAAGCCGGACACGATCACCTACCATGACGACTGGGGAATGCAGAAAGCACTGTTCTTCGCGCCGGAAATTTGGAGAACATTAATCAAACCGCGAACCAAGAGAATAGTCGACGCCGCCCATGAACACGGCATACTTTTCATCATGCATTCATGTGGCAAACTGGATGAGATCATCCCGGAAATAGCTGAAATCGGAGTCGATACCCTCCAGTGCATGGATATCAACGACATTGGCAAGGCGCTCGAGACAACAAAAGGTTCTATGTCGATTCAAGCGTCCGTCCATACTCAGGATTTCAAAGCCCTCGATAGCAGCAACCTTTTGACACCCGAATTCGTACATGGCACCGTTCACAAGGAGTTTATGGAATGGGGCGCTACAGGACGATACATGCCATTCATTTTCAACCCGAGCGTATGGTACGAAGAGATCATCATGGAAGAGTATGAGTCCTGCCGACAGGCACTGAAGGGTAGCTACACAAGCTAGTCACCGGGTTCTCCTGCAATCGCGCAATGAGCGTTTCAGAATAGTAGCGACAAGCGTCAGTATTGAGAGTCACTATGAAGTTAAGGGCGAGATCTCGATTCCGGGGTTTCGCCCTTAATGCTTTCCCGGGTGGTCGCAAGCTCGTTCGAGGAAGATCGCACAGACGATGCAAGCACAGAGAGCTCAGGGAACTCAGGGAACTCATTCACCATCATACTGTTCAAGCCAAACGCAAAATCAGGTTCGAAACCATGAGGTCTCGAACCTGATTCTTTTCAAGAGGCTTTTGACACTACCCCCGTTACTAACCGAACATCGACACACCTTGGTACTAAGAACCTATGCTTGGGTGTTTCCCGCAAGCGCTTCTTGTTCCTTGGCTGTCTTGATCGTGACATTCAAAATCGCATAAATGACACCGACGACGATGAGACCGATGCCTGCAACGGTAAGAATATCGTTGAGGCTACCCGTGGCACCACTGATCGCAGCGGTTATCGGGGTTGCGACGAAGCCACCGAGGTTCATGAAAGCGGCATAGAAGCCCATAGCGATTGCAGCAGTAGCAGGATTCACGATGCTACCGATTCTGAACGTCAACGCGATACCGTGGAACGTCTGACCGATACCCAAAAGGGCCATTCCGACGAACAACATGGGGATGCTTGCGGCAGGTCCACATGCAACGAATACTACGAACTCAGAAGCGGCGACGATGAGGGCGCCAACCGGAAGAGCCCATTTACCCAAGGCCTTGTGGACGAGTCCATAAAGAGCTGCAAAGGGGATGCCGACGAGCGTGAAGAATGAAAGCAAGGTTCCTACAAGAGCGGGAGTACCGATATTCGCAGAAGCCATGAAGAGCGATAAATATACAACCATGGGATAGAAGAAGACCATTTCCACCGCAAGGAGAACGAGATAGAGCCAAATAACAGCAGGAATCTTTATCTTGCCTGCTCTTGCCTCATCCATTGCACCCTCATGCTCAGGCTCTTTGAAAGCGAAGAGGAGCAAAAGTAGCGGTACGATACCGATAAGGTAGGTCAAGAATGTGGTCTGCCAGCTGATGAGGCAGAGGAATCCACCGAGCATCTGGGTAACAACAGCACCGGCGTTGAAGAAAGCGTTGCCGAAGCCAAGAACAGAAGCACGCTTGGATTCTTTATCGAAAACAAGAGTGACTAGGGCGTTTGCAATCGGGTAGAAAGTACCGAGTGCGAAACCGAAGATGGCACGAGAGATGATGATCGAGGCAAAACTTCCACCGTCGGGAACGAGGTAGGGATAACAACCGGCGATCGTCAAAAGAACGCTCGAGATCAACAGCAGAGTCCTGTACTTGATTTTCTTTCCAGCCACAGCCCCTGCGATAAGTGCTGCGGGGATCTGGCATAACGCCACGATAGTTGCAATGTACCCCAAGCTAGCAGGTGCAACAGTTGGGAACGCTGCTCCGATACTGGCCAATGAAGCAAGCACAGCGCCTTGAGATGGCGCGAGGAAATACAACGACATCAAAACAGCCATTAAGCCTGCATTTCCCGCCTTCACTTTTGGTGTGACACCCTGAACGACATTTTCGCTCATAAGCTAAACTCCTCCTTTACACATAGCTACAGAAAATGAAACGATCAAACCCGATACCGCCGTGTCCCGCAATCGCTTACCTGCCCCCACCTCCCAACAGATTTCTTTTCAGGCCGCAGAAGTGATTCACTTACATTGCAGAAACCAAATCAACTACCAAACAATCCACGACACTGCGGTACCCATAACACCATTTCTTGCAATAACCCGTACCTCTCCGCTTCGTGTGGACCATAGAGTGGTACGTACAGGGGTATCATATTCGGCAAAAAGTAAGTTTTTAATCGTAGGGAAAGTAAACATGGAAATATTTTTCCACTTCGGTGATTTCCTTAAACAATAGGATGAAAACAGGCTCTTCCCACGTTGTATAGCACTGAAAATAGAGGGTCGATACCTAGATCAGCTGTGTGTAGTACTCGCGCTCATTTCCGGCACAATCTCTTCAACATCACTGAAGGTCGCATATTCATAGTCACTTGAATATATATTCCGCGTTGCGAAGAGATAGACCGCGGTAACCAAGAATACTATGAGGAAAGAAACAGTCATCACGCCGAAGATAGGTCTGCTTGCCGTCCCGACAAAGCTTTCGATCAAAGAGACGAATGGCGTCGAGCAGGCTTGACCGGCAAATAGACCGGCGGTAAGCACCGCGAGGGCGAATGTTCTTTTAACGGGATGTACCAAACCGCTCACTGTATTCTGAAGATACGGGATGACATAGCCAAGGTAGAACCCGAAAACCGCCGCGCCCGCAAGGACCATAGTCATATTAGTCGCCAGGTAGAATAAAAGGGTTGAGAACGCCGCAGCGAGCAAGGGTATCAACACGGTATATCGTTTGATTCTTTTATACGCGAAGGGAAAGGTGAACGCCAATATAAAGGAGGCGCCGGTAGTGAACGAGGATGCAAGCCCTGCGGACACCGAATCTCCCAAACCGGTCTCAGCGATGAAAATAGCCATCTTGAGCAGATAGACCATGCCTATGGTGAAGGTGACGAACATCAAGGCTACACAGAGCCATGCCCGATAGTCGATCTTCATGGACCTTCCCGCCGCCTTGACTTCTTCTCGTGCTTTGATCAGTTGAGGCATATCCTTCTCTGCGGGCATCTTGGGCAGGAAGATAAGCTGCATGACCAAAACGAGGACGAAGAATAGATCGATGTAGAACGGAAGGTGCCAACCGATGGTGGCGAGGACACCTGCGATAAGCGTCATCGTCATCGCGATCAAACCACCGACGGCATTTGCGCGACCGAGCATCTGGGCTCGCTCCTGACCCTGCCAGTATTGCGCGATAAGTGTCGGGATGATCGGGTAGACGATACCGCAGCCGATACCGAGGATGACGCGCATGATGAGGATGTAATCGAAGTTGGTGAACCAAGCTGCGCCGACCCCACCGATGATGTAGAGTATCTGGCCGATGGTGAGCAGTGTTTTCCGGCTCACATAGTACGCCAACTTGCCGGTGATCAAAGAGGCCGGAATGATGAACAGCGGAGGCAGAGCGACGAGAAGACTGACATTTTCACCGGGAAAAGCGGCGGCGATAACCGCAAGAGCCGGAACAATCACCGCACCGAGCGCATTCGAGTCGACGCTACAGAACCACAATGTAAGTTTCATGCCAAGGGAATTACGCTTATCCATATGCAGTACCCTCCTCTAGATCTCACTACGCAACGTATCAAAAGTAACGGCATGACAATAGAGAGAAAAAAGTAAGTTTTACAACTTAAAGCGAACTATTTTCCATTTGCAAGCTATGTATTTTCCCAGTCCTCCCAAGTACGCATCAGACATGCCCGTAACATGGCTTGTTTTTACGTGCTCATTTTGGAATTGCCCGCCGGTACCG
>JAAXUU010000422.1 GCA_013335845.1 Actinomycetota bacterium | reverse complement strand
CGACAGAATACGGAAGTTCATCGAACGTCGTACGGATCACCTTTTCACGGATGAACTCCGAGATGACCGTTTCGATAGATTGGTCGGTTCTCATACCGACAGGGAACCAACGTGGTCCTTTTGGCAAAAATTGGGAAACGCTGGAGACGAAACCTTCGATATTGAAGCGCTTCATTGCGGAAACCACGACGATGTCATCGAAATCGACGAGGCGCTTCGCCCGAGTTATCTGATTTTCAATCTCCTGATAGTTCGAGAGGTCGGCTTTGGTGATAACCAGGATCTTATGTGCGCTGACGCTCTCGATCAGCTTGGCAACCCATGCGTCACCCTTGCCGATGGGTTTTGAGGCATCGACGAGCATGGCGACGACATCTACGTCGCGCAGAGCCTTGATCGCCGCATTATTGAGCTCCTCGCCCAAAGCATCCTGCGGTTTATGAAGCCCGGGTGTATCCACCAAGACCAACTGGCTGTTCGGACGGTCGAGGACCGCCCGCAGGCGATGACGTGTCGTCTGCGGGGTTCCGGAAGTAATCGCGACCTTCTCTCCCATGACGGCGTTGATAAGCGTCGACTTACCGGCATTCGGGCGCCCGACGAGAGTGACGAAACCACTGCGGAAATCATCATTTGAAACATTTGTCTGGTTGGAACTTGTCACAGGAATCACACTGTCACTTTCATACGAATCGGATAGGAGCTATCAGGAGAGGAGCATCTCATCGCATACCGATGAGACTGAGAAAAGCATCGATGTAGATCGCGAGACCGCAAAGAACGGAAATCATCGCAAGGACCAATACGGCTCCGGCGGCGACATCCTTCGCTCTCTTCGCAAGGATATGGTACTCAGGTGAAATGAGATCGACGACGGTCTCGATCGCCGTATTGAAGAGCTCGGCGAAAATCACGAGAGCGATAAGTGTCAGGATCGCAACCCAACCCCAAAGCTGCACGCGTAATATCAAACACGCGATGATGGATAACACCGCGACAACCATATGGATCCGCAGGTTGCGCTCCGTTACGAGCGCGAACGAGATTCCCTGAAGAGCATATGAGAATTTACCCGAGAGGGTGCTATCCTTCTTCCACGCACTGACCGTGGGAGAATCGAGTATGGTGTCGTCAAAGGACGAATCTTCCGGAACGCGAAGATCGAAATCATGATCAGGCATCGCTTTTTGCGCTCCAAGCGAGAAGAATCTCCTTTTCAAGACCCTCCATCACCTTCGCTTCATCATCGTCTATATGATCGTATTCAAGAAGGTGCAAGATACCATGCACAAGCAGAAGGTTCATCTCCTCGTCGAACGACGTCCCATATTCAAGCGATTGACGCTGTGCGACGTTCGTGGCGATCATGATGTCACCGAGTATGATCTCCTCAGAGCCTTCCGGGGCATCCCAAGGGCTATCGATTGGAAACGACAGCACATCGGTCGCTTTGTTCTTACCGCGAAACTGCCGGTTCAGCCGCCGCAGTTCCGCATCGTCGGTCAGCAGCACCGAGAACGTCCGCCCGCGCGCTACGCGACGCTGCACCTCTGCGGCAAACGCGGTCACCTCCCCGCGCCACGGCAGTCGGAGGC
>JAAXUU010000421.1 GCA_013335845.1 Actinomycetota bacterium | reverse complement strand
CACTTACAAGACTGCGATCGGCCATTCCTACACTAGAGAGTTCATTTTGAAACGATTTGCGGACCGCCCGGAGGATGAGATACACACAACCGAGCTCTATGCAGACATTGGAAAGCAACTCGGAATCGAGTCAAGTACGGTATCGGTCTACGTGGGCCACCTTGGGAGTGAGAAGTACGGTGCCGTACTTAGCAAGACCAGAGAGCGCTACTATCAATTTTCGAATAGCGTGTTTAAGGCATACGCAGCCGCGCGACCATTTGAGCTTAAGCCGGGCGACCAGGAGGATGCTTGACTATCAGTTTTGGCACTTGGGCGATTCTTCATTGGCAGCGTGGCGCTAGATCGAGCACTCTCTTTTCGGCACGGCCTGAGAACCTCAACCGGGCGCACTTCCTTGTATTGCTCCGCCGCCTGCCGACAGAAGGCCTATCGGATTCGGTTGAAGAACTTACCTCCGCCACTTCGTCTCTTGGAGAATGACTTCTCCCGTATTCGAGACCGAACTGTGCGCACGTCTGAACCCGTCAAGGCGCTAGAAGAGCTCGGTTATGACGTGTCGCTTTCCCGAAGCAGAAGCAACCCTCCTCCGAAGACACGGCCGCCTGGCGCGCGACGGCATCTTAGAGTCGTGAAGATCGATCGCAAGCCAGATCCAGATCCTTCGAACTAAATTCGCCCTGTCATTTCACAACGAGCGCTGTCAAAGTAGCGCGACGGAGCGACTCCAATCGCTCATCGGATCAGTGTCGTTACTTAAAGGGCCCGAGTCATGTTGACGGACATCGGCGAATTCATAGTTGGTGCGTATCTCGGCATCAAGCTTAACTGCGATGTAGTCGACTACAACGTGCGGCCACCAGGTGGAGGGCTTGCAGGCCTGGAAGAGATCGACGTGGTTGGGTTTAACCATCGCGAGCACCGGGCGTATCTCTGCGAGGTCACGACGCACATTCGTGGGGTCCTTTACAAGGACACCGCCACCACGGTCACCAGGATCAAGAAGAAGTACGATCGCCTGCGACGGTATGGCAAGGAGTATCTGCACGGCTTTCGCTGCGAGTACATGTTTTGGTCCCCGGTGGTACCGAAGGGGACGATCTCCGAAGGATTGTCCCAGCTCGACGGGCTGCAGTTGATCATCAACGGTGAGTACAAGCGTCGCATCGAGGAACTTCAGAAGCAGGCCCGGATAGACACCCATGATGCGCGGAACCCCTTCTTTCGGATGCTGCAGATCATGGGGCACATGCGCGGCGATTAGGTCGATTGGTCCTGCCGCTTACACGTTATCCAGACTGGCTGCTTCTCACCACAGCGCGCAGCGGATCATTCACATGGACATATTCGACTCGAAGGAAAGGCCCTTTGTTTCCTTGGAACAGATGGCGGAATACTCGGCCCGTGATCGGGATACGGCGAGTAAGTATGGGCCGCTCGTCAAGGCCGCGCAGATATCAAACCGGGACTACGGATACCGATACAGTAGGTTCTCAAGAGTGCCGAGTTCTCCCACGTTTTCGCGCGGCCTCGGCTCGCCGCTCGTGGTCCTCGATCCAGCTCTCGGTGAGCCGATCGAGCTCGTGCAATTGCAGATCGGAAGAGCG
>JAAXUU010000420.1 GCA_013335845.1 Actinomycetota bacterium | reverse complement strand
TCCTTCTCAAGGTTCCATTCAGAAGGATGCAGTATGAAGGGCTTCGACTGGGTGCCACCCAGGCCACCGTGGCTACCAATGAGTTCCTCAAATGCCGCCACCTCATCCTTCTCCGTGTCGTACATGCTCATGAGAAGGATATCAGGGACGCAGTTGAAGCTGTCCGTCCTGCGCAGGTGAGTAGCAGCCCGCTTCCCGAATTTGGTTAGCGGGTTCTTACCCTCGATCTTGTCGTCAGTGAGGTAATATTTGCCCCTCGCGCCTATCACGACTGGCCCCTGCTCCTTCGAGCGGATCATGGCAAAACTCACGCCCTCATGCTGCGACAAACCCTTCACCATCTCTGGATAGGTTTTATTGATATCCTCCAAGCTTATCCGATCCGCCCATTGTGTGAAGTATATCAGGCCCATGTTTCCCGAGGCCAGCACGATTGCATCTATCTCTTTGTCCTCCTTTTTCTTCGACTTCCGAGTCACTCTATTTCTTACGTTCTGCAGAGGCACCGTCACCATCTGTCCGAAGTGGTCTTGGTTGGAGTCGAGCTCGAGGTACGTCCTACGTCCCTCAGGCAGAAGCTTCTGCACAAGATCTGCTAGGGTGTGACCATAACGTTGCTTGAACGTGGCGCCATTGGTCTGACCGTGGTCTGAAAGGACGCAGAGGTAGTACGGGCGTTGGGCGTATGCCTTTGCCGCCTCTATCCTCTTTATGCACCTGTCCAACTTTCTTAAAACGTAGAAAGCCTCATCGTCCGAGATGCCGCAGTGATGCGCCACCTCATCGTACCCCATGAACGTAGTATATACGACATCCTTGTCACCCGCGACAATGTCGCCTATGACCGTGTAAGTACTCAACTCGCGCAGGAAGACATCCGCCACCACCCTTGTAAAGTAGTATACGAGTCCGCGGCGGTGCAGTCTGGGTAGGGTATTCCTTCGCCCCTGCCTGTACCTGGACCGGGCCTCCAGCACTATCTCCCAGAGAGTGTAAGCGATCGTGTGGACAAGATTGTAGGAGACCGCGTAGAAAGTGTTCCACGACTGGCTGTACAACTCCCTTATCTTGCTGAGCTTGCTGTAGACGAAGATGTTGTCTTTGGCGTCACCAGAATAGAGATTGGCTATAGCGCGTCCATTGGTTGCAAGCAAACCGTTCCCATCCGAGATGTGTGCCTCGATCGCCTGGGCATCGCCCATGCCGACGGTCGATATGACCTTGTTGCCTTTCGCTTTTTCCACCCATCGGAAGGCAGGGATGTCTTTGTTGTTCCCGTGCAATATGCCCGCTTGGCTTGCGCCGGTCTGGGACGAAAAGTCCGTTTCCCATCCCTTTATCTTGTGCGTTCCGCTGCTGACCCACCCTGCCAGGGTTGGCATCGTCCCGTTCTCTATCGCTTTGCGGAGAATCGTCTCAGCCAACCCGTCGATCTCCAGAAAGATGAAGCCTGGCTTGTCCTTATTCTCCGTTGCCTTCTTTACGCGTTCCTCCATCTTCTTGAAAACCGCACGGTAGAATGATGCATCGTCATCGATGGTCAGTATTCCCGAGACCACAGTATTGATCAGCGCTATGTTCAAGGGGAGCAACAGTAACCCCCACCCAG
>JAAXUU010000419.1 GCA_013335845.1 Actinomycetota bacterium | reverse complement strand
CTCTCGACCTCTGATCGGTAAAATCTATATCGAAACGCTTTTCGATTTTCTCGATGCGGTAGAGCACGGTATTACGGTGCATGAATAGGTACTTGGCAGCGGACGATACGTTACGGTCGAAACAGAGGTACGCCCACAAGATGTTGATATCGTTCGTATTGTTCTTCTTGTCTTCCGCGAGGATCTTCTCGAGCATCGAATGGGAATAGGAGAACGTCAGGAATCTCTGATCGACCTCTCGTTGGCTTAGGAGGAAGTAGATAAGTGCATCTTCGAATGCGTATACGGATCTATCTTCGAATTCCTCGTTTTTCAATATTTCCAAATCACTTGCATCCCTGAGCTCAAGTGCGATCTTCGCTTGGCGATACGCCATGTCCAAATCCCTTATGCCTGCAAACACCTGGGACGTCCCGGCATACACATGAAACGGTCTGCAAATATAGTGATTCAGATCCTTTTCCCTTTTTTGGATCGAAAAAGCTCCGTCATCTTCAGAATAGCAAAGGACTATGAGGTCGTTTTCAAATCCGAAGTGATAACACTTACCCCGATTGAGCTTACTCGCCGCATCGGCGATTGCTTTCTTCCTGTGGAAATTCTCCGACCCGATGGCTATCACCTGCAGATTGAACTGCGAGTTCTTGGGTATAGCCAGCGAGTCCATCTGGGTCTCGATATATTTATCAGCCGGCTGGTCTCCGGAAATCAACTTGATAAAGAAGGAAGCGTGCGGCGCCTCTATTCGCATCCTCTCTTCCCACATGACATCGCATACCATATTGATACGCTTGAGGAGTATGCGTAATAAATCTATCTGTCCGTCCGTAATCGGTTTTATCGTGTTGAGCATTGAGATGTGACCGAAATAGTTACCGTTGGCTCGCAGAGAGAACTGGGCGATATCGTAGCTGCCTTCTTCTCCTATCGTCTGCAACCTTCTTTCTTCGGTCGTTTCGAAAAACAACCCTACCTTCTTCGCTCGTTCGAGGTTCTCTTCGGTGTAGCAGCCCTCTTGTATCAACTGCTCGTTGATCTCACCCGGTGACTCAACGAAACGCGAATAGGCGATCAGGCAATGTTCGTCGTCTGTGACCGAAATGAAATTATCGAACACACCCTCGCTTGCGTAGATGAGATCTTGGATGGTCCCGCCGCTTTTAACTATTCGATCCATCTCGTTCGACCAAAACAGAACCTGTATGAAATATTCTTGAATCAACAAAAGGAAGTAGGAAAATGTATCCTTCCTTTCGATGATGACTATTCGATCCGAGTAGTCCGAATACCACGCGGGAACTTCCTTGCCTTCCTGCAAGACAAGAACGAAAGCGTCCGGATGCTCTTGCAACGTCGATTCAGCCAAATTGGTCCGGGCGACATACAGAAGTTGTGAGTCAGATAGAGAAGGGTAGAACGATTGCTCCGAAGGAATGGGTTTGAAACCCTTGAAGGTTCTTTGGACGAACTCGGGCTTATACACCATGGTGTATGAAGATAGGAAGTCCAAAAGCATAGGGAACGTGATATCGGGAAGACTCTTATCATTTAGCGAAAATAATGTTCTCAAAGCGCTCGTGACACCCCCTCAAGAAACCCTCAAATATTCAAT
>JAAXUU010000418.1 GCA_013335845.1 Actinomycetota bacterium | reverse complement strand
CGAAGGCGAGACGCCGCCTGCACCGGGTCAAAAGAGCTATACTTCTGATATGCATGCCGCTTATGATACGGTTTATGCGGCATACATTGACTCGATTGGGCCGAATCACTATCGTGCCTATTGGGGATGGTACCCCAGCCAATACTGGTCGTCATGGGATTACCTGAATTCCTACACGATTACGACCATTTTCTTTTGACTTATACAACGCTTTATCAACCGTCTTGATCATCATATTTATGGATGAAGTCTGAAGCGCCGCTTTGATAACGGCACTTCCAAGCGCCCAGATATCGACAGTCCGCGTAAGTGCATACCATGCACCCACGATCACAGCGAATGCACCGGCGAATAATGCCACAGAGAAGATGGTAGCACCATCGCGTGAAGCAGCTTCGCTCGTATCATTCGATTGGTTTTCGAAAACAACGCCTCGCAGTCGTTTCCCGGTTTTCACCGCTTCATCATGCGGAATATTGTCCTGGCTTGTTCTGCCCATTCGCATCTACCTCTCTATCTTTTTCAGCGGAAACATCATCGGAGTTCAGAAGCCTGCTATCCTCCGGTTGCATTGAACGCACTCGCGCAGAGAGCAGTTTCCTAATCTCCCAAGAAGTAAGTCCTATCGTGCGGCAGGACTCTATGAAATCATCCAGCAGAGCCTCAGCCTCAAGCGAGGCCTCATCGGATTCCCCATCTCTTTCACGCACGAAGACGCCACGCCCCCGGGTTGAGGTGATGTACCCATCATCGATCATGCTCAAGTATGTCTTGTTGACCGTGTTGTAATTGATCGACAAGTCAGAGGCTAGTCCACGAACTGTCGGTAACTGATCACCGGGGTGATAATAGCCCGTGCTGATCAGATGTACGAGTCGATTACGCAACTGAATCCACAACGGCAAATCGCTTTGTGGGTCGGTTTCAAATTTAATCAACGGAATCTCCTTCGTAACTTTTCGTTCGCAGTGTTTCTCGGTCTATCGTTTCCGATATGATCCTTTTGCAACGCACCCATCATGTCGTCCAGACACCGACGCCTATAATACTTGCCCGCAGGCAATAGCCACCTACCAATACCATGACGGACACAGGAATAGCCCTCATCTGCAAGCCGATGATCTTTCCGGACAAGTTCTCCAGAATAGCGGGAGCCGATAAACCACAGAACACGACACCGATCCAGAACATATTCGCGTAGTCTCCCTGTAGTAAGATGGCAACCTGTTCTGCCTGCCTCGGTTCAAAGGATGCCAGAAGGAAGAGTGTCGTAAGTAGCGCTGCCTCAAGCACAATGAAGATAGTATCGATACGAAGAAGACGCGCATAGAGCCGGTGAAAATGTACGCCGATGCGCCCGAACACCAAAGGCACGAGCAACAAGGCAACTCCCGTGGATAATGCCGACACAAGGAACAAGAACGGCAACAACGGGGACCCGGTTATCGTGCCGGCACCGATATCCCTGAAGAGAAGGCCGGTGTACAACATAAGATATACCGCCGCCACCAATCCGATGCTCTGCATCAATCGAACCATCCATCGTCTTTTCGATTTCAGCTTCACACCCCAGATAAGGCACATAACGAAAGCGGTGACCAGGCACAGAGTCAAGG
>JAAXUU010000016.1 GCA_013335845.1 Actinomycetota bacterium | reverse complement strand
GAGCCGCCTTGATGACGCCTCCAGGGAAACCCATGCCGCCTGAGGCTTTCAAAACCGAAGGGCGATGAGTCGAATCGCCATCGCTCGGTATGGAACAGTCAGCCTGCCGCGCATCGTCGGGTCACGGATATCGTCACAGTAAAAGAAGCGCTCTCCAAAAGACGTGCTGTTTGCAGTACACTATAGTCCTATCCTGACGTATTCGTTCTCGAACATAAAGCCGGCAAACTCAGTGAGGATGAAGCGTGGACAACAAGCTTCAGAAAAAGCTCGTAGTGATTC
This sequence comes from Actinomycetota bacterium, assembly GCA_013335845.1. GTDB lineage: Bacteria > Actinomycetota > Coriobacteriia > Coriobacteriales > RUG844 > JAAXUU01. Next base: position 11,242 of record JAAXUU010000016.1, on the reverse strand, counting down.
TCAATTGTGTGCTGGTGCTTGCATTGGCGCTCTGGCTGGTTCCAGGCGCATTCGCCACGGGGGAGAGTCCCGTCTCAACCAATCTCGAAGAAGAGACTACCTATTCACTGAGTGAAGCCGATGCTGGGGTCACCTATGTGGAGGATGAAGTACTCGTCGTGTTCAAGGAAGGCGCTTCGGTAGCCGAGGCGAGCGCAGCGGTCGATGCGATTGAGGCGACTCCTTCTGAGGAGCTCACAGAGGAGACCATCGAATCGGAAGACCTGGTTGTGGTCGAGATTCTCGATGGAGCCACCGCAAATGAGACACTCGCTGAACTGAACGCCAACCCCGCAGTCGAGTATGCGCAACCGAACTACATCTATGAATTGGTCGAGGAAACTGCCGAGGAAGAGATCGTACTCGATACCATCGTAGATGATCCCTATGCTGCAAGTGCACAATGGTATTTGGATAGCATCAATGCTTACACAGCGTGGGATTTAGTGCGAGTCGAAGAAACGGTCAGTATTGCTGTAATAGATACGGGAATCGACATGAGCCATCCCGACCTTGTCGATACCATCGATTATGCCCATGCCTATGATGCGTATCTGAGACAGCCACTCACGGGGTACGTCAAAGACCACGGTACCCACGTCGCGGGGATTATCGCAGCAGAAGCGAATAACGGGCAGGGAATCGCGGGCGTTTCCTATAATGCGTCGATCATCCCCATCAATGTGTTCTATGTCTTGAGCGGGGGTGGGGTCAATGCTAACACCGCAACGCTTATCGAGGCATATGAATATCTATTCGAGGCTGACATTCCCAGTTTGCGCGTGATCAATCTGAGCTTGGGCACCACGATGTACGATTCGGCGTTGGAGGGTGTCATCAACCAAGCGGCTGAGCGGGGCATCTTAACCGTTTGTGCAGCGGGGAACAACGGTTCGTCAGAACCGTACTATCCCGCCGATTTCGAAGTGTGCGTGAGCGTCATTTCACTCGATGAAAACACCGAGCGTTCGGCATTTTCAAACTATGGCCCGCAAAAAGACATCTCTGCACCGGGATCATATATATACAGTACCGTGCCGGTAGGAACGAACCTGCTAAATCCATCTCCCCCCTATGACTACGGCTACAAAAGTGGGACGAGCATGGCCTCGCCGATTGTTGCCGGCGTCGCAGCTTTGGTTTTCGCACAGGATGCAACGCGATCTATTAGCGACGTGAAGGAGATCCTTTACGGGACCGCCACTGATTATGGAGATCCGGGAAAGGATATCGATTACGGGTGGGGACAGGTTGATGCAACTGCTGCATTAAGTAGGACCGTCGATATCGAAGAACTTGCAGGATCAACGCGTTATGACACTATGCTCGAGATAGTCCAAGCGTTTTCCGATGAGGTCCCTGCTGTGGGAGGCACGGTGCTTATCGCCACAGGAGACAATTTCCCCGATGCGCTGGCGGCTGCCGGTTTGGCAGGAGGTTTCGATGCGCCTATACTCCTCACCGCCACAAATGCGCTTTCCGAACAGACGAGAACGGCGCTTGAGGAACTCGATCCTGCGCATGTCTATATCGTCGGCGGATCCGGAGCGATAAGTGAGAGCGTGAAAACGCAGATCGATCAGTTGTGCGGCCTCACATCTGTGCGGCTTGCAGGCGCAACACGAATCGAAACCGCCGAGCAGATCTATGCCGAGGGGAAGAGCGTTGGAGCAGGGGGCCTTTGGTCTGAAAACCGAACTGCCATCGTGGCGTTGGGGTCGAACTACCCGGATGCGCTATCGATCTCACCCTATGCCTATGCGTCGAAATGCCCCATCTTCCTAACCGCGTCCGATGGAAGCCTCGCGTCGAGTACCTATACCCTGCTCACCTCGGGGGACTTCGATCGTGTGGTCATTGTTGGGGCGGACGATGTCATTCCCGCGACGACTGCTACACGATTGGAAGATGCAGGTTTATCCGTCATGCGCTATGGTGGGCTCACGCGTTATGATACGTGTAGAGATATCGCAGAATTCGCAGTAGCGGAAGGTGTATTATCTTGGACGGATATCGGCGTTGCCACGGGGCTTAATTTCCCCGATGCCCTAGCCGCGGCTCCTCTTCTCGGGGAACGAGGAGGACTCCTTCTCCTTGCAGACGATTCGGTTTCGGGCAGATCCGTGCTCGATGTGGTACCTGATCATAAGTATGAGGTGGATCGACTCGCGTGGCTGGGTGGGGAGGACGTCGTCCCGGCGGCACTTCGACAAGCTTTTGTAGCGGCGCTCGGTTGATGATCGCCTGCACGTTGCATTCTAGAGAGAGGTACGAATGAAGGCACTGGTTATCGGTGGCGCAGGTTATATCGGCAGTCACGCGGTTTATGAACTGATACGGGCGGGACACGAGGTTGCCGTTTTAGACAACCTCTCGACAGGCAAGCGGGAGATGGTCCATAGGGACGCACGTTTCTATGAGGGTGACATCCTGAACAAGACCGACATCGCCCGGGCTATCGAGGGTGAAGCCGCGCTGGGGAGACCGGTGGATGTCGTCATGCACTTCGCTGCCAAACTCATCGTGCCCGAGAGCGTCGAGCAGCCCCTCGAGTACTATCACAACAATGTCGAGGGCGTTCGTGTCATGCTCGAAACGATGGTCGAACATGGTATCGGGAACCTGGTATTCTCGTCTACGGCAGCGGTATATGGCGAGCCGGAGCACGACGAGTGCTTGGAAGACGACGACTTGATGCCCATCAATCCGTACGGCGATACCAAACTCGCGAGCGAGAAGATGATCAAGTGGGTTTGTGCCGCACATGACATGAACTATTGTATCTTCCGGTACTTCAACGTGGCCGGTGCCGACGACTCCCTTGAGATCGGTTTGGAGAAAGACCAGGTCACATGGCTCGTTCCCCTTATCATGCAAACCGTTGTGGGCGAGCGCGACATGTTCTATATCTTCGGTACCGATTACGAGACACCCGATGGTACCTGTGTGCGCGATTATGTGCATGTGAGCGACCTCGCACGGGCACACGTGCTGGGTGCGGAGTACATCCTCGAGAACGACACCTCGATCCTGTGTAATCTCGGTTCAGGTAGCGGGTACAGCGTCGCCGAAGTCGTTACTGCGGCGAAGAAGCTGGCGGACTTCCCGGTTACCATCGCCGAGCGGCGTGCGGGGGATCCGGCTAAACTCATCGCCAACAGCGACCGTGCAAAGGAGATCCTCGGCTGGATGCCCAAGCGGACACTTGACGATATCCTGCGAAGCGATCTCGAGTTCAGGCGTCGTCGGCAAGCACGGAAAGCCTGAGGCTACGTGACGGAGAAACCGACGCTTTTCATCGATGCCGATGCATGCCCTGTTATGCGGGAAGCTCTTGCTCTCGCCCGTAAATACAAGGTGCCGGTCGTATTGGTGGCTAACGGCACGCAGAATCTTCAGAAGCATCTGAGACGCGGCGACGCCGATGTCGAGGTGTTCACAGTGCAGACCGGCGCCGACTCGGCCGACTTCGCCATAGTCGAGCAGCTCAAACGCACGGATATCGTCCTCACCCAAGACACCGGCCTTGCGGCCATGGTTCTCGGACGTGGGGCTCGGGCGATCAGCCCTCGTGGCCGCGTGCACTCGCTTCTCACTATCGATATGGATCTCGAATTACGTCATGTCGAGAAGAAGATCCGTCGCAGCGGGGGACGCACCGGTGGTCCTCGCGCTTTCCTCGAGGATGACCGCGAGCACTTTTGCTGCATGTTCGAACGCGTCATAAAGGAACAACTCGAGGCGGCTTCCGATGACGGGAGTGTCCATGCAGAATGAAAAACCACCCGTAAGCGAACAGCTGCAGAAGCTCTGCTCATGGGCTGTGATCACTCTGCTCGATATGCATCCGCGAAAGGGCGGAATGCCCCCGACACTCGTATACAAACGGGCAGATGAAGGTAGCTATCGTTTCGAGGTGGATTCCGGCGCCCACGGATCTCTCGACACCGTACTGGAGAATGCCCGCCTCTTCCTCGAGAACAACGGGGAGATCGAAGCATATGCCATTCTGGTCGACTCGACCGAGGACATCTTCGGACTGCCGGAATCGCGTCCCTCTGACGACGGGGGGAATCCGTACCCGTCAGGGCAAACGACGCTCTTCGTCTATCTCGGTGAAAGAGAGACGGGCGAGGGTATTCTCGTCATCCAATGCTATTCGAAGCGACCCATTCGCGGTGGCGCGGCGCCATTAGGTGCGCCTCTCATCATGCACGGACCGGATTCCCTCCTACATTCCAAGTAAACAGTAGGCGAAGTAGGAGGAATCGGGTACCGATCCTGAGGAAGATGCTACCCGATGACAATTTCTTATCGCATGCTCGGTCCCGATGCCGTATCATGACTTCTATCATATTGATTGTCCTTGCACTGGCATGTGCAAACAACGAAAGGCGTGCATTATGGCAGAGGAAATAGTAGTTGAGATGAGCGAAGTGCTCGAAAAAGTCGCGTATTTCGCGCTTGATGAAGCGCGCCAGAAGCTCGAACAGGGCGGCGACCTCGTACCCTTCACCGTTCTCGCCGACGGCGACAACATGTTCATCGAGACGCATCCCGGTGATACGACAGGAGAATGTTTCTCCTCGGCACGCAAAGTCGTGGATGCAGCTCGCAAGGAAATCGCCTGTTATGTATTCTGCTACGACGGATATGTCGATACCGATGACGGCGAGCAGGATGCGATAATCATCGAATGCGCCGAGAAGGACTCAGACATCGGGCATGCCCTGTGCTTGGTCTACACCATCGACGAGGATGTGCTCACATTCGAAGAAGCCCCTGCATATCTCGGTGAAACCCTCTCGTTCTTCGACGAGAGCGTCGACTGGGATGCCGAAGAATTCGACGAGGATGACGAATTCGAAGATTTTGATGATGAGCTCGAAGAGGACCTCGAAATCGACGAGGACGAAGAATCCGAGGACGAAGAAGAAGTGGAAGACACCGAGGAAGACGAGAAGTAATAGCTCGTCGATTCCTTTCGCGACCGAGGTCGCAGTGGTACGGTAGGTACGATATCGGGTAGGTACCGAACAGCTCGTCGCGGAGTGCCGAGGCGAGCTGTTCGTGCGTTTTGCATTACATTACAAACTGCAAACGAATTGGTTGCTGAGCGTACACAAGACGCATTATGACTTTTTGCGAAGTGTACGCTATCCGAAGCAAGTTAAATGAAAACAGAGAAACAGAGAAAGAGGACGCAATGGAGACAGGTTATCTAAAGCGCTCTTGGGATGCGCTTAGAGCAGACCCGGGCTGGTGGAAAACCATCGCTGTTCTTTCTATCATCCAGTTCATACCCGTAGCGGGAAGTATCGTCGTCTACGGATACCTTTATCGTTGGGCGCGAGATGCAGCATGGGGGATCGAGAAGCCTTTACCGAACGGAATCGGCGATTTGAACCCTGTGTTACGATCAGGTTTGATTTCGTTTGTGATCGCACTCTGCTGGGGTCTTGTCATATCCTTGGTTTACACCATCCTATCGGAAGTACCTTTGATCGGCGTGCTCTTCGCTCTTGTTGGCGTCGTGGGCTCCTTTGTGGCCTCGATGCTTATGCAGGTTGCGATGCTCAGGGCGGTCATATATGACTCCTTCGAGCCGGGAGTCCAGATCAAACAGGCTTGGGAGATGTCCAAACGTGAGCCGATGGGGCTTCTGAAGATACTAGGCATGATGATGCTCGCATCGTTGATTATCGTGTTCTTCGCGCTCATCATCGGCGGTATCGTGGCACTAATAGCCGTGCTGTACGTGCCGGCAGTCGAGAGCGGCGTGAATGCCGAGGCTCTCTTATCCGTTTCACTCACACTTCTTCCCTTCATCATCGTCTTCTGTGTGGTATTCCTGCTCGTCATGATGCTGTTCACAACGGTTGTCAATGCTCTCGTCGCCCGCGCTATGGGGTATTGGATGGCGCAATTCGAACCGGCGAAATGGGGGGCCTCGAAAGATTTCCTTCCTATCGGAGTCGGGCCCGTACCGTCCGTCCCTGAGTAGCACGCGAACCACACGAACCCCAAGCAACTGAAGCTCGAATCCGAAGCGGCGCCGTGAAAAGGTGCCGCTTGTTTTTCGGAAGAGAGAGCTTTACGATTCATACATCATGTGGAAGTGATACACTTCAACACTTCGGAAGCCAAGTAGGCGAGAAGACACGAGGAGGTGCGTATGACGCGTTCGCGGCAGGAGTTTTCTCCTAAGCTCATAAAACTCGATACTTTCTCGACCCAAGCCGCCATGAAGAGGCTTGCTGCTAAAGGATGCCGGAAATTCTGGTGGCATACGGCCGTTCCCGAAATCACAGTCGGGGCAGCAGCGCTCCTGATCGGTTCGATCTATCTGATATTCCATAACGAGATAGGGCCGACAGCTTTGGGATGGGCGTTATCCGCATGTGTTTTAGCCATAACCGCCTTCATCCCTTCTATCATGCGCACGAATTTCATCATCCCGAGTGGTTTATGCCTAAGCGTTCCGGAGCGTCCCACGTCACATACCTTGTCGGTGCTGTTCGGTGCATTGATCTGCGGTGCCATAGGAATCTACTCTTCTCGCTTCGAACAATCATCTTTGCTCGTTATCGCATCGGTTCTAGCTCTGGCGCTTCTGGCGTTGTATGCCTTCTCCGGTGTGGTACGTCATTATGTCCTCGGGGCATGGCTTCTAGTATCTGCGGTTTTGGGGCTCGTGATCTCGAATTCGTACTCGGCAAGTTCGATAGTCGCCATCGGCATAGCACTGTTGCTGTTCGGCTTGGGAGTGCTGGTAGCGGGATTGCAGGCGTTTCTCCGCTTGCTCCTATCTCTGGTGAGCTCTCATTCCGCACAATCGGGACATGTGGTCCGCATGATGTCAGGCTGGTACACTCCGGATGAGATAGCCGAGGCCTTGCTTGCACCCGATCCGGAAACACGGTTTCTCGTCGCTGCGTTTCTGTGCGAATATATCGAACCGCAGGTCTTGGCCCCCCTCATAAATGCCACGAGAGATGGAAATGCGGCGGTTGCTACTATGGCGTGCACGGCTCTGTCGAATATCTGGGGTCCCGATCCGAATGAGGTGCTCAGATGGCAGATCGCACATACTTTGAACGGCAAGAGGCGGACGAACGCCCGCTCCCTGTCCCTTGAAGAGTTCTCGGCCATAAACCACGACCGCTCCGTCATCGAGAAGGACGCCCGTCTTCACGAACGCGAAGTCGAATCCGTTATGAAGAAGCAGGTTGCAGCCGATGACGAACTTCTTGAGAGGCTTATAGATCTGGCTATCGATGAATACCAAGGAGAAGAGGACGTCAGATGTGTTGCGGCTGAATTACTCGGTTCGTCCTGCTCCCATAGAGCGTATGCGGTTCTTGTGCAGCTGATTCTGAAAAGCGGGAACCGAAGTGTCGCACAGGCTGCATCGGAAGGGTTCAGGGGGGCGTCTTCCGGGGCGATCGTCCATATCGAACCTTTACTCAAGGATTCTCGGGAATGGGTGCGCGTAGCTGCGATACACGCCGGTAGGGGTATCGTCGATACCCTCACGGAAACGAATTCGAAAGAAGCGGGTATCGCGCAGTCACTTCTGCATGACGCAGCTTTCGAATTGGCGAAACATGACAAACCGGTCACGCGGGCGATGGCGCTCGGTCTGCTCGCCCATTACGGCGAGGAAGCCCGCAGTGTTATCGAAGCGTGTTGCAAGGACAATGCCGCATTGGTCCGCGGAGAAGGACTCCGTGCGCTTTCATTCGTCGATGCGAAGATCGCCGCTTCATACGCCATCGATGCCTTGCGTGACTCTCGGGCCTATGTGCGCAGCGCAGCGATCGACTGCGTGGCTCGATTGCGTCTGAAGGAAGCCCAGCCGATCCTTGCGGAAATGGTGCACGATTCCGACAAGAGAGTGGCTTTTCTCGCTGAGAAACTCCTTTTTCTATCTCGCAATTGGTAGAACCGGAAAATCGGTAGAACCGGAAAATCGGTAGAGTCTGAAAAACGGCAGAATCTGAAAAAATCTCAGAAAAGTCTTGACCTTTACCTTACGTAAACCTTTAGTGTTATCCCACGAACACATCGGTGTATGTTTGAGGGGTCGAAACGGTGGATAAGAAATGGTACGGCATCGGAGAGCTGGCGAGGATCGCACATGTGAGCGAGAGAACGCTTCGCTACTACGATCAGATCGGCTTACTCACGTGCGCAAGGACGACAGGTGGTTATCGTACCTATAGCGCGGCGGAGGTCGATAGACTTCAGCAAATCCTCTTATTTCGTGAACTCGAAGTGCCGGTCGCGCAAATCGCCGATCTTCTCGACGATACGGAAGAAGGCCGGAAAACGATTTTGCGCGAACAGCGCAGGCGGTTGTGCCGGCGAGGAATGCAAATACAGACACTGGTGGGTATGATAGACAGGACGCTGGCTTCTTTGGAAGGGGAGGATACTATGTCCGACGCAGATAAATTCGACGGGTTCGCGCAGGCGAAAATCGAAGAGAACGAAGCGAAGTACGGAGCTGAGATCCGTGAGAACTATGGCGACGAGAGGGTCGATGCATCGAATGCCAAGCTCAGGGCATTGAGCAAGGAGGAGTTCGAAGATCTTCAGACGCAAGGCGATGCGCTCTACCGAGGATTGGCAGATTGTTTTACGAGCGGTGAACTCCCGAACTCTGCGGCAGCGCAGGAACTTGTTGCCAAGCATCACACCTATCTCGGCAATTTCGGGGACTTCTACACAAAAGAGGTATACCTTTCGTTGGGAGAAGGATATGCAAGCGACTCGCGCTTCGTGGAATTCTACGATGCATACGCGCCGGGACTCGCTTCATGGTTCCGTGATGCCATCGAGCAGTATTGTTTTTCAGATTGAAACGTACCTAGCATCGCTCTGACGATCGGGGCGCCATATGTTCTATTGAAAAGCCGGGAAAATAGTTTTCCGGCTTTTCTTGCTCCAAAGTCGTCTTCTAGCTGCCGCAATAGGATTCTGTTCGGATGCGAGACGAAAGGGTAGGGTGTCAGCCGGGTATGGCGTTAAGTTCGCTTATCTACTATGACCTTCGTCCGGTATCTTCATCCGGCATACGAGAAGGAGGTCTTGATGTGTCAGCCGAATGTACCGCGTCAAAGGATTCCCTTCCGAACGCGGAAGAGGGTCGGACCAGACACTACTGCGCGAGTCCGCGCGCTATTCCCTCTCCTCTTCTGCATCCTGTTCTGCATACGATTCGTTGCGCCCCTTTCGGCGTTTGCCGCTTGGCCCCTTGCGGGCTCGCCCCAAATCGCCTGCGGGTTCAATGAAACCTATTGCTCCGGTGATACGCAGATAGTGCATCACGGGGTTGATATACCGGCCGGTGCCGGTGATGCGGTCTTTGCTCCGCAAGCTGGAATAGTCTCATTCATCGGTACGGTTCCGGCAAGCGATGCGACGGAGGGGCAGACTATGCAAGCCGTCTCGTTGATGCTTGGGGACGGGAGGATCCTGACCCTGATGCCCTTCGCCAGGATCGATGTCGAAACCGGGGCTTCGGTGGATGTGGGGGATGCATTGGGCACGCTTGCCGCAACGGGCGACCGTTCCGTTTCCGGCGCACATCTGCACATGGGGCTTAAGAGCGGGGGTATGTACTATGATCCGCTCGAGCTTTTGGGTTGGCAGGAGACCCTTTCGGATGACTATCCGACCGTTGAGGAACAACAATCTATCGCTGCGGAAAGCTTCTCAAAGGGTGTGATCGATACTCCCCAGCCGGTCCCATCTGCAGTATCCGGCCAAGCAACTGTCCAATCTGTCGTGGCAGAGGGTCTCATTCAGCCCGAAAGCACAGAAAATCTTTTATCGAGCAGGGAAGGTCTCGTTTCTTCGGGCGGTGCGACGCTCGATTCGAATTATGAGTCCGTTCGAAATCCAAACGAAAACAGCGGTCCTCAAAACGTTAAAATTGTAAAAAGCCTGGTAAACGATACCGAAGCGCTGATAAACGATACGTTCGGAATCGATTCATTCCGGGAGGTCGCCGTCCCCCTACTCGGCGTTTCGGGGCTTGCCTTCGGGTGTCTTGGCATGGCGCTAATCGGCAGGTACGTCAGGAGAGCGTCAAGGGTCAAAGGTATGAATACCGAGAGGAGGGGTTCTGCAGGCAAAGATAAACTTGCACTAGTCGCTGACCGATGATAGACTTCAAAAGTTATTTCCTGCTCCGAGCTTGGCCTTCATGGTCTTGGAGCCGTTCAGTCCAGAGGAGGTGACTACATGAAGGCGTATGAATTGCTGTTTTTCATCAACCCGTCAAGCGACGACGAAACACGACTTGCTGTTATGAAGCGTATAGATGACGCTATTATCGGCAACGGTGGTGTCGTAGACAATATCGATTCCTGGGGTAAGCGCAAGCTTGCTTTTGAGATCGATAAGCTCACAGATGGGGACTACACCCTTATTGATTTCCATACAGAGCCGGCATCTATTGCTGAGCTCGATCGCGTTCTCCACATTTTGGATAACGTTGTTCGTTATATGATCGTCCGTCGCGACGATCGTAGCTAGTCGTCTTCACCTACGGTGAAGCGGCTGTTTCACCGGGCAGAAGACATAATGATAAGGTGGTTTCAGAATGAGTATCAACAAAGTGTTAATCAGCGGAAACCTTACGCGTGATCCGGAAATGCGTTCGACAGCGAATGGCATGTCCGTTCTTGGATTCGGTGTTGCGGTGAATGACCGCCGAAAAAATCCGCAGACCGGTGATTGGGAAGATTATCCCAACTACATCGACTGCACGATGTTCGGCACGCGCGCCGAAAGCATTTCCCGCTTTCTCACCAAAGGAACCAAAGTAGCTATCGAGGGCAAGCTACGTTGGCATCAATGGGAGAAAGATGGACAGAAGCGCAGTAAAATCGATGTTATCGTCGATGACATCGAGTTCACGACCACAGGTGGAACCTCGCTTCGTTATGACAGTACCGGTGGCCAGTTCATCCAGAACTGGCGAACCCCCAAGGGCAAAGCCGGATATTGCTACGAAGCAACCCTGACGACTGACGATGGGTCGTTCATATCGGCGTCCTTCAAGTTGAAGTAGCGCCCCCCAACTCAAAGCGAAGATGCGGCGTGCGTTCAGTATCCGGAGCGCACGGCGCATCTTCGCGCCCAGGTCGGCGGAGAGCTGATCGGGCACTCGCACGCATCGACGAACTCGAGC
>JAAXUU010000181.1 GCA_013335845.1 Actinomycetota bacterium | reverse complement strand
CGATTATTTTTCCCAAACTAACGTATCTCTGATGACGACAAACCGAGGGACGGGATCCTACTATTTCGATTTGTCGGAGGATTCCGGCAGATGCATCTCGGGGGATTACAAAGTCTATTTCGACCTGAGAGGAGGTGAGGTGATCCAGGTGGATCCAGGAGATAGACTTCAGCAACCTAAGCAAAAACGTTATGAGAGGAGATGAAGCTATGAAAAAGGATTTAAAAGATGGGCGGTTCCAAACTGAGGATGATGGCAATAAACAAGACAAAGCGCCATCACGCCGACAGTTTATCAAAGGCTTGGCCGGAGTTTCCGCCGGTGTTGCTAGCGCCGCCATGCTTGGTGGATGCGCAAACAGCACAAAGGATACGGGAAGTGCTCAGGGCGAAACATCCGGGGGAACAGGATCGGGCGAGCGACCTTATTCCATGTATACGTGTGATACGCTGATCGTCGGTGGAGGTATTGCCGGGTTCTCGGCCGCCCTTCGCTTGATGTCCGAGGGCGTGAGTGACATTATCATCGTCGATAAATCCCGCATTGGGCATTCAGGTAATTCCGGAATGTCCTGGGGGCATGAATACTTCACGAACGAATTCTACGAAGGTGATCCAACCGATCTGGCTGGAGCTTTCGGGTTGATGTCGCAAGGTATCGCCGACCAAGACAACGTGGCAGCTTTTGCAAAAGAATGCCACGATCATGGACCGATCGCCATGCACGAGGCAATGGGGAATGTTGTAATGCGTTACGAGGCTGGCGAAATCCTCGTAGATCCAAAAGCGCCGATGTCTACGCACCGCGGTTTTCGCGTGCGCCAATATGCGCAGTACCTCTCCAAGCTTGGCGTGAGGATTTTCGACTATACGATGATCAACGATATCCTAACAGATGACAGCGGGCACATTTCGGGCGCGGTCGGCATCGACCTACTCTACGGCGATGCGTGCGTTTTCCGTTGCAAAACAGCTGTTTTGGCTGCCGGTGGTTATGTCTGGCATACCGGTGGCACCATTGGAAGCCCGGAGTGTACAGGTGAAGGCCATATCATCTGTCTGAAACATGGTTGTAAGATGAAGGATGCGGAATTCTATTCGGTCGACCTAGATGTCGCAGCCCCCTGGAGTACAAATGGTCCCGAAGGTAACCGAGTCGATATCGCAAGCTTTATCTTCATAAACGGCCTAACCGGTGCTCGTATTTACAACAAAGACCTTTACCCGTTTGCCGAGAAATACTTTGCCAGTCCGAAAGCAACCGAATTCTTTGGAGCGGCATTCCAAGATACCAATATCAGGTCTGTACAGGAGATGTATGCCGGTAGGGCATTGGATGGAGCCGGAATAGGTTGTTATACCGCTCTGCCTGACCGCGGTAATGGCATCTGGCTGGACTGCAAAGGATATTATACAGATCGCACGTACCCAGCGGCCATGTATCGTGAAGAATGTATCGATGTCCGCGAGGTAGGCTATGATTACACCGATCAAAGCGGTTTAGGCGGAGATCATAATCTACAGATGTGCGTCCCCGACTTCTATTGCTCTCAAGGTAGTATCGAGTATGACTCGAATACCAATGAGATAAAGGGTGTTCCCGGTCTCTACTACGCCATGTGGATTATGAACGAAATCCAATCGATTACGTCTTGGTCTATGGGGCAGCTATCAGGTGTCAATGCCGCGACCGCTACAAAGGCGATGACAGCTCTTCCGGGTTTCAAAGAAGAGGACATTCAAGCGATTCTCAATAAATGTTACGGTTATTTGGAGAGCGAACCCGCTAACCCCGTGCGTGTTACTGACATATTCCAAAAGATTCAGAGCACGTTCTATCATAATCTTTCGCAGTTCCGCAACGATGAGAGTATGACGCAAGCATTCACGGAATTGGATCGAATCTGGAAAGAGGATCTACCCAACATGTATTGCGCAGATCGCTCGCGCCGTTTCAATCGCGACTGGCGCAACGCAATGGAAGCTGAGTCGATGCTACTTGCCTCAATGGCGACAGCCAAAGCGGGACTTTACCGCACTGAATCACGACCATATCACTACCGTACGGACTACCCGCTTATGGACATGGAAAACTGGATGGTCAATGTCTGGGTTGAATGGAAAGAGGAAGGCAACACCTGGACTGTCACGAAGTCCGATCCAATCGATACATATGTGTCCAGGGAAGAAATGAAATCGATGATTCCGCCGTTCGACATGGCAAACCCCAACGAACCTTACTAGGAAAGGAGGACAAGAAATGGCTGAGAAAACATATAAGTTGAAGGTCTTCAAGTACGATCCTTCAGTAGACGAAGCTCCAACCTATAAGACCTTTGAAATTCCTTATACCGAATCCAACACGGGTCCCCTAACGGCCCTGAAAGCACTGCATATCATCAATAACACAATCGAGCCCATTGGCTATGACTTCAATTGCCGCGTTGGTGGATGTGCGCGATGCGCTATCAAGTTCAACGGCGTACCGCGATTAGCCTGCTGGTCAGCCCTTGTCGAAGGCCAGGAGAACACGCTTGAACCTCTTGATAACTTCACTGTTATCAAGGACCTTCTAGTCGACTCTCGCAAAGGTTTTGCAAAATTCGTGCAAAGTGATGCTACGGTTAAAAGTAAGGCTCCAATCGTAATACCAAAGCATATCGATCCCGACCTCTATTGGGATGAGATTGTCCAGGCTGACCGGTGCAATGAATGTATGAATTGTTACTCGGTTTGCACAGCCTTGAATGTAAATGATAGATGGGAAAACTTCATCGGCCCCGGTGCTTTGATGCAAATCTATGTGAAGCATATTGTGGGCGAGGATGAAAGCGATCGCCTCGGTCAGGCTGTAGATTGCGGCGTTTTCCAGTGTGTTCAGTGCGGGAAATGCTCGGAAGTCTGCAGCCGACGCATTCCTATTGCTGCGCACATCAAGACGATGATGGACGAGGCTACAGCGGCCGGCCTCGCGCCAACAGCCGATAGCAATACCTATAACTGGCCATTGTTGTAATATTCTAATCGGTATGGGGCTGTATCAGAAGTCCAGATAAGTTCAGGGTGAAACCTCGAAATCGAGGTTTCACCCTCGGCTTGCTGACAATAGTGAGCCGACCTGAATATTGAAAGGAGCGAAGGACCTGTGACCAAGCTCGTTTATAAAAACCTTACAACCGTCGTGTGTGCGCTTATGATCGCGACGCTCACATTATCAGGGTGTGCTACTCCCAAGAGCTCTGCCGAGGAGACCGACAAACCGGCCACCGAAGTAACAACCACTGATTCGCAGTCGAAGCCATCCGAGGAAGCCGTCGTTGAAACGCCGGTTAAAGCCTCCTATGACGGCACCGATCCGGAGAAGATACTCGAAACCTATTGTGCGGTTTCAGGATGCCACGACAGTGCAAGTCTGTTGAACTACTCGGATTCCGAATCTGCGGTTACCCTCAAGATGCAGAGTATGTGCGGTGACGATTATGTCCTACTAACGGACGCGCAGACTCAGGCTATGATAGATTTCTATCTTACCAAAGCTAAGTAAGGTACATCGATCAATAGTGAACCGCTCCTGAAAACGAGCGGTTCATACTATCGAAGGAGACGTACGATTCCCCGGCCGTCTCAGTTCCGGACATACCCCACGCGGATCGTCGAGATCCAAGTGGGGCTTTCCTATCTAGCCGATCATCCAACATGGGATTATTCTCACCCTCTTTACATAAGCGTATCCAAGTATGATATATTTCAACATAATAGCTTGCTCTTCGCGACGGGGGATAGATGTCTGCTTCGACTTTTATGGATCTGATACGTCGTCGGATGCCGCCGATATCGTCTGTAGGCTTTGGTTTCTGGTTGGTCGTCTGGTTTTCGTTTTGTGTAGGCGGCCCGGTTTGGCAGCCGTTTATCTTTCGATCGGAGTTGGTCTATGAAACCGGCAGATTGTTCTCCTATCTGCCGTTCGCGCTCAGCTATCTCTTCTTGACCGTGCTGGCCGGCAAGCTTGCGCCGCTTTCCTATCAGAAATTGATTCTCATAGTATGTTGTGTTGTCGTTTTCGAGTCCATGTGGTTCATTTCGTTTTTCTACAAAGGCGAAATCGGCGAAATCTGGCTGTTGATCAGCTTAGTTGTAATGTGGA
>JAAXUU010000417.1 GCA_013335845.1 Actinomycetota bacterium | reverse complement strand
ATCCTATATGTGGCTTTTCGCGAGCGGAAGACACGACATCCCGATATACCTTTTCGAATACCATCCCACTCGGGCGGCGACGGTGGTGGAAACATTCCTCGACGGGTGGAGTGGAACGATACATGCCGATGGATACCGCGTGATTCTGCCCCGCTTCAGTTGACAGCGGTTAAGCCGATTTTCGGCATTGCAACATCTTAGCTTCGAACTCATCTGGACTCAACCAACCGAGCGCGGAATGAATCCTTCTCTTATTGTAAAAGGTTTCTATGTATTCGAAGATGTCGCAAGCCGCCTCATCTTTGGTTTTATAGGTTTTGAGATGCACGCACTCTGCCTTGATCGTTCCCATGAGTGACTCGCACACCGCATTGTCCCAAGGACTCGATATAGCTCCCATCGAAGGAACGATACCTGCACTTTTCATCGTCTTTCCAACGAGCAAAGAGCGATATTGGGATCCATGATCGCTGTGATGCAGACACCCTTCAGGTGGATTTCTCCTTGCAATGGCCATATGCAACGCATCATCCACAAGCTTTGCCGTCATGGAGGAAGCCATCGACCAGCCGACGATCTTCCTTGACCATATATCCATCACCGCGGCAAGGTAAAGCCAACCTTGGTGTGTTTTGACATACGTTATGTCGGCGAACCATGCTTGATTCGCCTCCTTCGCACTGAACTCTCTGTTCACGAGGTCTTCGGCCGATGGCCGCTGGAAAACAGGTTTGTTTGTTGTCTTACGTTTCCCGCCACGAGAAACGCCGCGTAAGCCATATTCTTTCATCAAACGGCTAACGCGTTTGCGGGAGGTTTTCACACCAGTTCTTTTAAGCATCATGAATATTTTGGGTGAGCCGTACACTCTGCGATTCTCATGATAGATATCGCAGATAAGTCCCGCGAGTTCACAATCGCGTCTTTCGTGCATACAAGGCTTGCGTGAGACCCACGCATGGTACCCCTGCCTTGTGACCCCCATCACACGGCACAACATGGCAATGGAGTGGTTGGACTTCTCAGTATGTATGAATTGGAAGTTTGCCTTCTTCACAGGCTCTTGCTTGCGAAGAAGGCGCTGGCTTTTAAAAGTATCTCGTTTTCTTCTTTCAAACGCGCATTTTCCTTTTGAAGATGTCTGAGATTCTCTTTCATCTGGAAAATATTCTCTTCACCGACCGGGCTGCCTTCGGTAGCCTTGACCCAGGCCGCAAGAGACCCCGGATCGACTCCCAATTCCCGAGCTATGGCCGAGTAGGTGGTATCCGAACGTTTGTAGAGCTCGACCGCCCGTTGTTTGAACTCTGCGGTATAGATCTTTTTCTTCATTTCCATTTTCACACATCCTTATCTGATAGCTTTCATACTATCGGAAATCAGTGTGTCAACCAATCTGGGGCAGAATCAGCGCATACTACAACCTGGGAGACGGCATCACCGTTCAGTTGTCCGGCCTCGATATGCTCCCGGACGTCATGGTGGGTCGTGAGGGTCTGGCCCTGGCCCTCGTAAACCTGCTGGAGAACGCGCGCGAAGCGATGAAGGGTGAAGGGCATCTGGAGATTTCAGCTGACGCGGACTCAAGGCACGTCGAGCTGGTGATCAGCGATGACGGTCCGGGCATA
>JAAXUU010000180.1 GCA_013335845.1 Actinomycetota bacterium | reverse complement strand
CTCAAAAACATGACCGCAGGATAGAATATGTTTGCATTTTATTGCTTCCGCTGACTTTGGGAGATGAAGATGATAGAAAACGAGCGCGACATACGCCATGGCCAAGTTTTGGACATCGCACGCAACATGATGGTAGCTGCACGTACGGCACCAAAAGGAAAAGGTGTCGATATCATCGAAGTAGCCCTTGTGGAAGGTGAGGATATCGCTCGCATCTCAAAAGAGTTAGTCATAATGAATGGAGAATGCGGATTCAAATTCTTCTTGCGTGATTCACTGAATCTCGAATCCGCAGAATGCGTGGTCATTATCGGCACGCGTTCGCAAGCGCAAGGACTCAATTGTGGTTATTGTGGTTTTGATACCTGTGCATCCAAAGGTGAAGGTATACCCTGCGCCATCAATAGCGTCGATGTCGGCATCGCCATTGGCGCCGCCTGCTCGAAAGCCGCAGATTATCGTGTTGATACGCGCGTCATGTTTTCTGCCGGCTTGGCTGCTCAACGCCTTGCAATGTTACCAGGGTGCGGGCAGGTTTTCGCCATCCCCGTGAGTGCGTCGTCCAAGAATCCCTTTTTCGATCGCAAGATTGGCGAATAATGCGTCGCCAATAGCGCTAGTCGTTAATCTCTAATCGAACAAGTAGCTTGTCATCGAAATGGAACCAAGGACGCAGGTGTCACTGAAAATGGAAACTTGATCGTTCTCGTCAGAAGCACCCAAAACATAAAGCAATGGGGCAAAATGGTCCAAGCTGGTAAATGCCAGTGACGACGATGGACCGGCTTGTTCGAAATCGATTATGTTCCCGTGGTTTCGATCGAGAATATTGCTCTTGATATAGGCGTCGAACTCTTCTGCCCATGGGTACCCACCTTCCATGCCCCAGTTGACTCTGGCGAGGTTATGGACAATGTTCCCACTCCCGAGGATCAGTACTCCCTGCTCGCGAAGTGCACGGAGTTTGACTCCTATCTGATAATGCTCCTCAGTTGAGGTGTTCATGTCCACACTGAGCTGGAACACGGGAATATCCGCTTCCGAATACATCCTGCGAAGGACGGACCATGTTCCGTGATCGTAACCCCAGGTATCATCCAGTACGGTATTGCCACCGATGAGATCCTTTGTAATGCTGGCGAGATTCGGCGACCCCGAAGCCTGGTAAACGACTTGGTAGAGCTCATCCGGGAATCCATACATGTCATAAATCATTTTGGGAGCCGGAGAACTCATAACCTTTGTACCGGGTGTAAACCAGTGCGCGGAAACGGAAAGGATGGCTTGAGGTCGCGGAAGCATCGGGCCAAAAGCTTCCCATTGAGCCGAAAATTCATTTTCCTCAATGGCGTTCATTGGAGATCCGTGTCCGATAAACACTACAGGCATGCGCTTCATGTAAACAGCCTTCCCTTCCATCGATCGAACATTCTCCTAACAACTCACGTTGCATTTAGAGCCCTTGCGGTTTCGCTTTAAGGATACCGCAAATCTAAGCAAGCGATTCGATGAATCGAATATAGGAATTCGAAACGTAGTATCAAGCTCCATTTTGAATGTATCGTTGAATGTACCGTTGAATGTATTTCTTTCAGACATCAAGGCTCCTACGCAGCCTCCACCCCTACCCTGTTTCAGGTGATGGAATCTCCCATAAGAAAGTGCGAAAAGATACCTGCTTTCACGCGATGCGTAGATCCCTCAAAAACAGCATACTCCTCGTCGTCGGTGCTTGACGTACACATGAAAGTTCGAGCACCGGAAGGAAAATCAACGAGAAATGAGGGGAACATGGAAGAGACGAACATCGATCGTAGAAGGTTCTTGGGATTGGGCGCATTGACTGCTGCAGGAATCGCGAGCGCGGGTCTTGTCGGCTGCGGAAAGCCCACTGCTTCGACGGAGGAAGAGGTTGTTCTCGCCACCACATGGCGCGATAAACCTACCGCAATCACCGATATCGCCCAGACCATCGATGTCGACATAGTCGTGGTGGGCGCAGGGAATGGCGGCATGGTAGCAGCTTGTACCGCTATCGATGTAGGCGCAAGCGTAGCAGTGCTCGAGAAAGCCGGAGCCGTGGCGATGGCGAAAGAGGCTATCGCTGCGATAGCCTCGAAGTTCCAAGCTGATTTCCCCGTGGATGTCGCGCGTCTTATCAAGAAAGTCGACACGTCCCAGAGCGGAACCATCAATGCTTTACTGTATCGAACCTGGGCGGAGAAATCCGGTGAGATGATGGACTGGTACAGCGCGATTCTCGAATCCAAAGGTTTCGTGGTCGCTCTTGAGAGTGCGGCGCCGGATCCGGCAATCGCACCTGACGCCTACTACCCTCCCATTTGCCATAATCCCTTCGCTGGCGGTTACAATCCTGACGGCCCGAACTACGGCATGTACGCACACCTTATCGCGCTTCAAGAGTATTTCGAGGGAAACGGCGGCACCATATACTTCAACACTCCTGCCCAGCAACTCATTCAAGACGAATCCGGCAAAGTAACAGGCGTTATCGGAACTGATGCTGAGGGAAAGAACGTACAGTTCAACGCAGCAAAAGGCGTCATCATCTGCACAGGAGGTTATGCGGCGAACGAAGAGATGCTTGCAGAATTATCCCCGATCGGGCCGGACTACTGCGTCCTCAGCAGTGGCACGACCGAAGAAGGAGACGGCATCAAGATGGCGTATTGGGCAGGTGGCAGTCTCGAGCCTTCCGGTGCGTGCATGATCTGGAACCGTGGCCTCATGAATGACGATACCGAATTCGGCGCGCCTTGGAGTGGTGCCATCTTCTTGCCGGGAAGCCAGCCTTTCCTGCACGTGAATAAGAACGGCGAACGCTACTGCGATGAGGATAAGCCCTACCCGATGGGATACACCGCAGGTGTCTTGCAACCCGGCCATTACTGCTGGAGTATCTGGGACTCAAGTTACTGGGAGGATATCCAACAGTTCGCGACCACCGGCTGCTCACGCTTAGCCCCCGCACCGTCAGGAACGGCAGCGAATGCCGACGTGTATGACTGTGAAGCGATGACTAAAGAACATCTCGATGCGTTCTGGCTTCAGCCGAATATCGAAAGTGGTGCCCTGAAGGTGTGCGATACGCTCGAGGAACTTGCCAGTGCCATGAAGCTCGATGCGGCCGCGAAAGCAACGTTCCTTGCAACTGTCGAACGCTACAACCAGATGGTTGCGACCGGCGTCGACGAGGATTTCGGCAAGGCTCCGTATCGGATGTCAGCCGTGGATGCCGGACCCTTCTATGCAGCCAAGATGAGCGGCAACCGGATTGGCATATTTGGCTTCGTCGAAAGCGGGTTCATCAAAACCTATAGTAAAGGTTTTTACTGGCCGAGAAGAATTGGCCTGCATAAGTGCCGTCACCAGTGACGAATCGATACCTCCTGAGAGGAGAGAGCCGAGTGGCACATCTGCGATCATGCGGAGACGGATGTTCTCACCGAGAAGGTCGTCTAAAACTGCAACTGCATCTGCTTCTTCGTAATTTGTTTTCTTCCCTGCGGCATCTGCCACAATACGCGGGAAGTCCCAGTAACATCTACAGCGGTCGGTGAAGGCTTTCGGGGAAAAGTTGGAGGCACAATCCTTGCTGCTGAGTTGGATAAAGTGCGCCGGTGGCAGTTTGTAAATGTTGTTGTAAATAGAAAGGGGGGCCGGGATAAAACCATACCGCAACAGATAGCCAAGGGCCTGGTGGTCAATCTCGCCGGTCCAGCCTGGCAGGCTGTGGAAGGCAATGGGTTCTGAGCAAAAGGCAATGGCCGCCCCAATCCAGCCAACATAGAGTGGTTTCTCGCCCATGCGGTCTCGAGCAAGGGTTAAGATGCGTGATTCCCGGTCCCAGAGGGCAAAGGCAAACATGCCATTGGCCAGTTCGAGAGTTTTTTCGAGGCCGAAAGACTCAATAGCGGCGAGTAATATTTCGGTATCGGAATGGCCTCTCCATGAAATTGAACGAGCCGCCTCCACACGTTTTTTGAGTTCGGTATGATTATATATTTCACCATTGTATGATATGACGAACCGTCCAACGGCTGATTCCATCGGCTGGGCTCCGTGAATAGAGAGGTCGAGTATGGCGAGCCGCTGATGGGCTAGGGCGATACCGGCTTGTTCATCAG
>JAAXUU010000416.1 GCA_013335845.1 Actinomycetota bacterium | reverse complement strand
CGAGAAGCAGACCAAGGGTAACTACAACTCCGCCACGATCGGAGGCACCGACTCCAAGCTCCACAAGAACTGGGGAATGACTTTCGACAAGGACCTGTGGATGAGCGACGCGATGATCGATTGCGCCTTCCAGGGAAGCATGGAGCTCTATCGTCACTGGCTCGACTCCAACGGAGAAGCCGTCGACTGGTATATCGACCACTTCGACAACAAGGACCTCAATGCATACCCATTGACCTTCGCAGCAGGCGATTTCCCGGACTTCCGCGACCAGTGGGACACGACCTCGCTCAGCCGTTCTTGGAACACCTCGCTCAACCTTCCCTATTCGCCGGCTGATCTTTCCGGTATTCTCGCCGGGTTCATCAAGGCAGCAGGCGGCGAAATCCGTTATGAATGTCCAGCCTGCCAACTCGTGACCGACGAGAGCGGCAAAGTCACCGGTGTTATCGTCAAGAGCGCCGATGGATACGAGAAATACAACTGTGCGAAGGGCGTCGTACTTGCAACCGGAGGTTACGAGTTCAACACCCAGATGCTCAAGGAGCGTTGTCGTCCGCGCGGCGTGCCGGGACACTGGTTGACCGGTGCCTTCGGTAATACCGGCGACGGTCATCAGATGGGCCTTTCCGTGGGCGCAGCCGAGGATGATTTCCCACAGGCCATCATGCTCGATCCCCAGCAACTGATGCCCTTCGTGCGCGTGAACAAGCTCGGCAAGCGCTATGCACCTGAGTATGAGCCCTACGGACACCAGGCGCTCGCCATCCAGTCCCAGCCCGGTGCGTTCGACTATTACATCGTCGACAGCGCCATCGCCACGAAGATCGACAAGATCTGGACGCCTTCGTCTTCATGCTATGCCCCCAAGGAAGTCTGGGTCGGCGCAGCTACCAGCGAGAATGCGCTCAAAGCCGATACGCTCGAGGAGTTGGCCGCACTCATGGAGGTTCCCGCGGATACCTTCGTCGCAACGATCAACCGCTGGAACGAGATGGCCGCCGCAGGGAAAGATGTCGATTTCAACTTCCCCGGTCATATGATGATGACCCTCGACACTCCTCCGTACTACGCCAACAAGGAATTCGCCGACGGTCTCTGCACGGCAGGTGGCCTTATCGTCAATACCGACAGCCAGGTACTCGACAAGGACCACAACGTCATCGACGGCCTCTTCGCCATCGGCTTGACCTCGGGCGGCATGTTCTTCAACACGTACCCGCACAACCTCAATTGCCTGAGCCACACCCGCAACTGCATGATGGGGTATCTCGTAGGCAAGAAGCTCGCCGAGTAAGCTCGAGTTTAGTTCGTATCGAGCAAAGCGCCGAGTACAACCGCACCGAGTTTAGAGGTGCAGCAGGAAGAGCCGTCATCCGAAAGGGTGGCGGCTCTTTGCCATTGGTAGCTTTTTGAGTCTACATCGAACAAACTACTGCCGCTCTATCAGATTGATTAGTTCTTGCTTATTGTGTACACCAATCTTCTGATAGATATTGCGCATGTGATTTCTGACGGTATTCTCAGACAGATAGAGCGCAGTGCTAATAAAACCCCTCGTCCGTCCTTTCGCCATGAATCCCACGATTTGTGCCTCCCTTTCGG
>JAAXUU010000179.1 GCA_013335845.1 Actinomycetota bacterium | reverse complement strand
AGCCGCGGTGATGACGGTTCCTGCAGGCGTTTCTCTTGAAGCCGCTCTGGGAGAGGAAGCGATTTCGATGGAAGACTTCTCCGAGAATATACAACCGGAAAAAACCGCCCGAGAAGAACTTCGTGGATACCAAGGTCGTTTTGCGCACATCGGTGAGACCTCCAAACCGAAACAGGACGCGCCCTCTGTGCCGACAATCGAGCCCGTCGTGCAAGAAAAGGTAGTCGAGGACGTACATGTTCACTCACGGGAGCTTGTCTCGGCAACCGATTATGACGAACTCATAAACTGGAGTTCGCGCCTCGCAAAAGAGACCGCTCTCTATCATCGTGCTTTCAGTATGGCTGGGGCGCGTTCGGTGGTGAACGTCGGTTGCGGTAGTGGCCGTCGCGCGATCATGTTCGCCGAGTGGGGACTCGATGTTCTGGGGATCGAAGCCAACCCGATATTGCTTGAACGAGCTCGAGAACTTGCCGCGGAAGCCAATCCCGAGATAATCCAGTCGCGAGGATCGGTCGGCTTCGTTTCCGGTCGATTGGGAGCCATCTCCTTGGCTGTCGGACCCGAGAAAGTCGATGCGATCGTATGCGTAGGCGATGTGTTGCCGCGCGTTGAAAGCCTGACTCAGTTAAGACATGTCCTCATAGACTTCTCTGACGCGCTCAACCCCTCGGGTGTCCTAGTCTTGGAAATCATCAACCACACCCGTTTCATGCAGCAACGTCTGCGCGCTACTGCCCCTGCGGTTTTCGATACGGTGGAGGGGACCAAGGTTTTCCTTCGCGTTATGGATTATCCCGCAGCCAGTACCGTGGTGGATACCGATCTGCTATCCCTTACGCGTGACAGCGATGGGGAGTGGAGTGTGTCATCGGAACGTACTCAGAATCTATTCATATCTTCGACGGGAATCACCCGGGAGCTTTTCGATGCGGGTTTCGACGTGCTCGAGGTTTCGGGGGATTACAACGGCAAGGAACTTGATCAATTCAAGGACGAATCCATCATCATCATAGCTCGTCGGAAGCGGCATCGACCTTCTTCGATTCGGTGATGTCAGCTGTTCGAGAGTGACTTCGATGCGGTTTCCTTCTTGGGCTGACTCAGAAAATAGCGTGTTGATTCGAAAATCCTTTCATTGTCAAGGCGTAAATATGATAATTATATGTAAATAAGCGTACAAAATGCCGTTTACTATGAATATTTGAAGCATCTTGTATGTTTGCCTTCCTCATTTTTGACTTTGATATAGACTACATACTTGCGTCAGAATACTAGGAAATGTCCTCTGAGCAGCCGTTTGTGATTGGACCGGCTGCGGGATCTGCAGGGGATGTTTTGAAATCCGTCCAATCAAACGGGAGTGATTCGAGATAGTCCTTGTATCTCATTTGTGAGTCTGTACGAACCGTGAACCATCTAAGATCCGGCCAAAAATAAAATTGGCACGTACAGCGTGCTAGGTTCGGCATTAAATACCCTCTAAATATCTCCCGCCGTCCATTGTCAATGGTTCTAGTCACGCTGTGGTTTTATCCCCTAGACGTGGAGGCATACGTGATATCCAGAGTAATTCATATTGAACATAAGCAGGTGATTCTCGCTTGTATTTCATTCATCATTTCCATAGTGGCAGCGATGTTGTTTGCACAAACGGCATTGGCTGCTTTTTCATTTTCATCGAATGTCGTCGGTATAGGCAACATCCAGAGTACGGCTGCTGTAAGTAGCACTGTCACCCCGGAGCAGAAGATAAGTATCGCCTTGCCGGATTCGGCCGCTACCACGGATGTTCTGGTGGCACCGGCAGAACGCGTGGTTACCGTCTTGCAGGATGAAGATGGCAACGACGGGACGGAAGACTATTCGAATGAAAACGGTAACGGGGTGACTTCCGTCTTGGTTACAGGTGGAACGTACGTGTCTGCTGCCGGCATATCGATCAACGTATCCGGAGAATGGGACGGTGCGCTCGCATCGACGTATGGTTTCGGTGATGAAATGGGCCAGGAAACCGCATGGAGCGGCACGGGTCCCGTGACCGAAACCTCCATGGGCATCGCCTTGCCTCTGGAAATCGCCCGTAAACTGATTCCGTATGGCAGTCAGTTCGAGCTGAGCTATAACGGTAACACCTGTATCGTGACGGTCGTCGACTGCGGCGGGTTCGCAAAATACGGTCGAGCTTTCGACTTACAACCGGCTGTTGCCCGAGCTCTCGGGTTCAGCGGGGTGGGAACGGTAAATTATCGCTATCTAGGGTGAGTTCGACCGAAAGCGATTCTTCCGAAGCCCCGCTCAGTGAAGCGGGGCTTCGTGTATATTAGGCATTGTCGGGCGAGATCGATGTGTCGTCGAGTCATGATATATGAAGGAGTTGGTGTGGATGGAGCCGATTTTAGTACTTGAACAGGTGTCGATAAAGGACGGCTCCCTCGAAGCGATCGTCGCATGCGACCCTCAGCGTTTCCGCGTGCCCGAAGAGGTGGCTGAGCGCATCCGCTCGCTCCTTCCCGATATCGATGGCCAGGTATGTATCTCCCCGGGGCACGAGTGTTTCGGGGAGGAATTGGTAGGGACGGAGACCCCCCATCTGCTCGAACATGTGACTATCGAGCTTCTGGTGCAGGAAACGAGAGTCGGCGATAACCGCGAGGCGGTTTTCACCGGGCACACATCGTTTGTGGATGAAGAGGAAGGGGGACTTCTCGGCGATAAGAAGCGAATGCGCGTGAACGTCGCTTTTGACAATGATTTCGTGGCATTGAAGGCTTTGCGGGAAGCATGTGATATTATCGAGTGGGCTTTTGCGGGAAATCTCCCTTCGCCCAGTATCATGCGCATTTCGCGAGAATTGCAGGCGCTTCGTAAAAACTAAAGGTTTTTGTGGTTTGACGATGCGTTAAGATAACGCATTATGTTCCGTTCCGCTTGCGAATAATTGGGAGCTGACGACATGGGTTCTTCTCATATAATCTTTGACAAATGGGCGGGTACGTACGCCGACTGCGTTACCACTATGCGCACCAGTGCGGTCCGCGACCTGTTCGCAGCCGCTTCACGAAGCGACATAATATCCCTCTCCGGGGGTATGCCCGATATCTCCAAGCTACCGCTTGAAGCTATCGCGGAGATGGCGAAGAAGACCATCCTCGAAGAGGGTGTGGGCGCTTTGCAGTACGGAGGCACCGATGGTCGACTCCATACAAAGGAAGTCCTCATCGACCTCATGGCCGAGCTGGGAGTGGACTGCAAACCCGAGGACATGATCATCACTTCGGGAGCTCAACAAGCACTCGACCTGCTCGCCAAGGTTTTCGTCAATCCCGGTGACGTGATCATCACCGAGGGCCCGACCTACCTCGGCGCTCTTCAAGCCTTCTCGGCCTATGAACCGAAATTCGTGTGTATCCCCCTCGATGACGATGGTATGCGCATCGACCTCTTGGAGGAGAAGCTCAAGGAGCTCGGCAAGGGCAAGGCGAAGTTCCTCTACACCATTCCTAACTTCCAGAATCCGGGTGGTGTCACGATGTCTCTCGAGCGCCGCAAGAGGCTCCTCGAGCTTTCGAAGGAATATGCATTCCCCATCATCGAAGATGATCCCTATGGGCGCTTGCGCTACAGCGGCGAAGACGTCCCCTCGCTTCGCTCTCTCGACGACGAGGTCATCTACCTAGGCACCGTGTCGAAGATCTTCGCTCCGGGGCTTCGCACCGGTTGGGTCATCGCGCCTCGACCCATACTTGCGAAAGTGAACCTCGTGAAGCAAGGGGCCGATTTATGCGGCTCAGCGTTCAACCAGGTCATGGTCGAGCACTATTTCAAAGATACACCTTGGCGCGAAACCTTGGCGAAACTCGTCGCCAACTACGCCGAGCGTCGGGATGCCATGCTCCAAGCACTCGAGGAGTACTTCCCCCCCGAGGCGACATGGACGCACCTCAATACCAACAACGATTACGTCGATGTAGGCTCTGTTGGCGGTCTGGTTGGTAAATTTTCGGGCACCGAGATCAGCAATTCATACAGCACAGGCAGTGTTACTGCCGGTATGGGACACGTTTTCGCGCAACCCGATTTTTGGTCGTATACGCATATGAGCGGTTTCGGCGGACTTGTCGGGCAGGTATCACGCGATAACCACGGT
>JAAXUU010000178.1 GCA_013335845.1 Actinomycetota bacterium | reverse complement strand
GTTCATATGAGAATGATAAAGAGGCGGAGAGGAGATGTCAAGTGGGGGAGAAGGCGCACCTCTGGAATTCCCTTTTGGGTGATCGCTGGGCACGGGTTAGCAGAGATTTTCACGCCCTTGATGTTAACACCTGCGAAATTCCTGATTAAACATTCTACTAAAAGATTAATCTTACTTGAATATATTCTAAATAAAGAATAGTTTATACAACGTGTCGATTTTGAAGATATAGCGTATGAAGCGAGGGAATCTGTGAAGGAAAGCGTGGATGTGGTAGTTATAGGAGCCGGGGTCCTCGGGTGCATGGCTGCCCGGGAGCTCTCCCGCTACAAGCTGGATGTTCTCGTGTTGGAACGTGCCGGTGATATAGGGGAGGGATCATCGAAGGCGAATAGCGGCCTCATCCACGCCGGTTTCCACCCGCGGGGCGGCAGCCTCAAAGGCACCTCCTGTGCAGAAGGAAACGCGCACTACACGCAAATCGCCGGAGAACTCAACATCCCCTTCAAGCGAATCGGTTCGCTCTTCGTCGCATTCAACGATGCCGGCCTCGAAAAGGTCGAGGAGAAGCGCGCGAAAGGCGTGAAGAACGGCGCCCTCGATCTCGAGATGGTGTCCGGTGATGAGGCGCGTGAACTCGAACCTCGTCTTTCCCCGCGTGTAGTGGGTGCCCTTTGGGCGCCTACTACCGGTATCATTTCTCCGTTCGAACTCGTCGACGCCCTCGCGGAGTCCGCTGTCATGAACGGCGTCGAGTTCCGACTGAACTCGACGGTCGCTCATGTCGAGAAGACCGGTTCGGCCTCCGAGACCGGATGGCGCCTTATCCTGGCAGACGGGAGTGAGGTGAATGCGCACTTCGTTTTGAACGCCGCTGGCGATGACGCAGAGACGATAGACGCGCACGTGCATCCTGCGGACCTAGTCATCAAACCGCGACGCGGCCAGTATTACGTTTTCGACAAACAAGCGCAAGACGTTGGCATCAAGCACGTCGTGTACCAAGCCGAGGAAAGCGATGAGGGCGGAACGCTCATCACGCCCACGATCGAAGGGAATCTTCTCGCCGGCCCCACGTCTGAAGACGTCCGCGACTATACCCATACCGAAACAACGGCCGCGGGTCTTGCACACGTCGAACGTGTCGCGACGAAGCTCTTTCCCGATCTCGATATGGGGGAGGTCATCGCGAGTTTCGCCGGAATCCGCGCAAACATCAAGAACCTCGAGAAAGAGCAAAAGGATTTCTTCGTCCGCGCTTCCGCTCCGCGCTTCGTGAGTATGCTGGGAGTCAAGAATCCCGGCATGACCTCTGCGCCCGCGTTGGCCAAACTGGCACTGAGGATACTCTCGCAAGAAGGCCTCGAACTCGAGCCGGACCCTTCGTTCAACCCCATTCGATCGGCTAGAACTCCTTTCATGAAATGCTCCGCAAACGAGCAACGTGCTCTGCTCGCGCAGGACCCGGCTTTCTCACATCTGGTCTGCCGGTGCGAAAAGGTGACGGAAGGTGATATCAGGCGCGTGCTTTCTGCGCCTCTGCCGCCAACCACCTTCGACGGTGTGAAGAAACGCTTGCGCACAGGCATGGGTCGCTGCCAGGCATCCCATTGCATGCCCGTCGTCATCGAAGTCCTCGCACGTGAATGGGGCGTCGGACCCGCTGACATACTCAAAGGGGAAGCGGACGGACGGTTCGCATTGAGGAGCGTGAAATGATGGAAGCTGTCCCTTTGGAAATCGCCGCCGAGAAGACCGCATCGCGCCCTATCTCGAATTCCGTGGCGAATCGCTATGACGTCGTAGTCATAGGTGGCGGTCCTGCCGGCATGCAGGCAGCCATCGCATCGGCACGAACCGGCGAATCGTCGGTCCTGCTCGTCGAGCGCAATCCCTATCTGGGTGGCGTGCTACCGCAGTGCGTTCATGACGGTTTCGGGTTGCATATCTTCGACGAGTCGTTGACCGGTCCGGAATATGCCCTGTATCTGCGGCGGGAAATCGAGAAGCTTCCTGCAATCGACGTCGCCCTCTCCACGAGCGTGACGGCCCTCGTTCCCGTCGACTCTTGCGCACCCAACGGCTCCATGTGCGTATCGTTGGTTGGGGCGAGTGTCGGTGGCGCGTTCGATGTCGAGGCTGCATCGGTGGTTTTGGCAACCGGTTGTCGAGAGCGCACGCGCGGGCGGCTGCGTATTCCGGGGACCCGTCCGGCGGGCGTGATCACCGCCGGAACCGCTCAGTATATGATGAATATACAGAATCTCCTGCCAGGCACCAAAGCGGTCATTCTCGGCTCGGGTGACATCGGCCTTATCATGGCGCGCCGACTCACACTCGAAGGTGCCGAAGTTCGCCTCGTTCTGGGACAGGAGGCTACCGGCCTCTACAGAAACCACGTCCAGTGCATCGAGAGTTTCGACATCCCCATCCGGTATGGGTGGACACTCCTTTCGATACATGGGCGGGGCGCACTCAAGGGAGTCACCGTTGCGCCGATGAACGACGATGGCACCGCAGATCTTTCACGCCGAGAATACATCCGCTGCAATCTTCTTCTCATCGCGACGGGGCTCATCCCGGAGCGCGACCTGCTCGATGATGCGGGTATCTGCACAGAAGATGCTCGTTCAGGCACTCTGAACGGAGGCGAATCCGATTCACCCGTCATCCTATGTGGCAACGTTTCCAAGGTCCACGACGTCGTGGATCGGGCACTCGTCGAGGCGACGGAAGCGGGCATCCGTGCTGCGAACCGTGCCGCGCGTCTTGCGAGACGCCCTGAACCCGAAGTCCCTGACGACCTTCGAAAGATCGCCACTCTGACGATAGAAGAACTCACCGGAGGCACAGGTGCGGGTGATGCCACCCGTCCCTCTGCCAAGATCGCGGTTAGTGGTGGATCGTATACCACACGATGCTCTCAATGCCCCAGTGTTTGCGAACTTACGATCGAGATAACTCCCGGCGAGGAGCCGGTGATCACGGGGGCGGGATGTACACGCGGACTCGATCACGCCCATACGATGCTCGACGCACCGGAACAGACATTCACCGGGACGGTGCGCATAGAGGGGTGGGAGCGTCCTCTCTTACCGGTCCGGACTTCGAAGACGGTACCGGTCTCAAGCCTGAAGGAGGTTGCCCGCATATGCAGGAGGTTGCGCCTTGTGGCACCGGTAGTGGCAGGCGAGACGGTTATAAGTGATATCGCCGGAACGGGCGCGGACCTTATAGCAACAGACGGCGGTAGCTCGCGATGATCGCTTTCTCTATGGTGGTCGATTCTGTGCAGAAAGGGGAATGCTAAAAGTTGTTTGAACGACTCGGACATAGGGCTTTATCGGTCTGTCTTTCCGTGATACTCATATTCCTCTGCGCGCCCCTCTCGGCTTTCGCGGACGAATCAGGATCAACCGGAACCGACGACAGCTTCGCTGCGTCCACCGACGTTGCCTCGCAGAATGAAGTCGTCGCTCTGGGCGAATTCGTCGCGCTCGACGAAACCGTCTCGCTGTGTGACACGGTCGCGAGCCTGTCGATCGCAGAGGCTTTCACCCCGCCTTCGGGCCTCGTCTATCTGGGTAGTACGCGTTTCTCCTATGGTGGTCTCAAGTACCTCATCACCTCGGGCACGGACGTCCAAGTCTGCGGATACACAGCAGATATGCCCGCGGAATTGGAGATACCGTCTCAGATCATAGATGGTGCCACGACGTATTCTGTCACCTCGATCGGGAATTCGGTATTCACGAACAACCAAGCCCTCGTAAGCATACGGATCCCGGCTTCTGTGACGGGCATCGGATACGATGCGTTCATGGACTGTCGTTCATTGACGAAAGTCGAGCTCCCTGATTCAGCCATCACTCAAATCCGGCAGTTCACATTCAGCGGATGCACATCGCTTTCGTACTTCGATTTTCCTACGCAACTAGAGTCGATCGGCGCCAATGCCTTCCGTTCGACCGCTTTCGAGACGCTCGTTTTACCTGACTCGCTCACCCTGCTGGGCTCATCGGCATTCGCGCAGAACCCAAAATTATCAAGCGTGATGTTCGGTACAACTCTCACGGGTATCGGTCAGAGTGCGTTCGATCAATGTCCGTCCTTGGCGTCGATTGTTTTCTCCGGGCCAAGGATCGCCTACGATTTCGGG
>JAAXUU010000415.1 GCA_013335845.1 Actinomycetota bacterium | reverse complement strand
GCTCGCAGATAAGTGCTGCCCGAATGCTCGCTATGCCTACTCGTGTGAGTGAAGATAGTTTTTGGAGCGCGGTTGGTTATACTACAGAGGTCGATCGTTTCATGTGGAATATGGAATCGACTCAATGTGAAGTAATAATGCTTCGCAAAGATCTGTAGTTAAGGAAACGGCACGTGCCCACAAACGAACTTGAAGAATTACTGCTTGCCGGCACAGATGATGAAGTCGTGGCTCATTATGCGAGCCTCTCTACCCGCGCGCAGGACGCTTGTTTCGGTCTCGATGAAGACGAAATCGTCATCCTCGACACTGAAACAAGCGGGCTTAATTCCGCGAGGGATGAAATCATCGAGATCGCAGCCGCCATCATGAAGGGACCCCTTGTCGTTTCGAGGTTCTCGACGTTCGTGAACCCTCAGAAGACGATCTCCAAGGAGACGACCAAACTAACCGGTATCACAAACGATATGCTCGCAGGCGCGCCCACTATCGATATCGCACTCCGTGAGTTCGCGTCCTTCGTCGGTTCGCGTGACATGGTCGCGCATAATGCGCCCTTCGATCGTGCATTCATCATGAAGCATGCGAGACCTGCGGAATTCCGCGGTGACTGGATGGACTCGGTGGAACTCGCGCGAATCGCTTTGCCGCGCCTCAAAGCACACAGCCTTCCCTTGCTGGCCGGTGCTTTCGGCACCGCGACGCCAAGGCATCGGGCCATCGATGACGTGGAAGCGCTGTGCGGGATCTGGCGCATCTTGTTGGTGGCTCTCTCCGATTTCCCCGAGGGCCTCCTCTCGTTTATCGCCTCGCTGCGTCCGGCCACACGCTGGTCTTTGCGAAAAGTAATCACGCATATCGCAGCGGCGAATCCCGACGCACGGTTTTCTCTACGCGTATGCCGCGACGCGAACACGAAGGCGGGCAAGCTTCCCGTTAAAAACGACGCGAGCGGCTCCGGTTTGCTGTTCCCCACGAAACGGGAGATCCGCGCGTGTTTCGCCAAGGAGTCCATCTTGGGCGCGATGTATCCCGGCTACGAGCCCCGAGAAGAGCAAGTGCTTATGGCGGAGGAAATCGCCGAAGCTTTCGAGACGAGCACGTTTAGGGCGATAGAGGCGGGAACCGGCGTCGGTAAATCGATCGCATATCTTCTGCCGGCTGCATTGAGCGCGAAACGCAACAACATCGGCATCGGGGTTGCGACCAAAACAAACGCCCTCATGGACCAGCTGGTCTATTATGAATTGCCACGCCTTGCGAAGACCCTGCCGGACGGATTGAATTACGTGGCACTTAAGGGTTATGAGCATTATCCGTGCCTGCGAAAACTTGAGCGGTTCGCGAAAGAGGAGACGGATTATGTAGGGGAGAAGGGTGCCGAACGTGAGCATGCCGTTCTTTCGATGCTGGCGACCCTCTATGCTTTTATCGGACAGTCGTCTTGGGGGGACCTCGACTCGATAAATCTCTACTGGAAGGATCTTCCGAAGAACCAGATCAGCGCGCTCCCGGGGGATTGCACCCATACGCATTGCAGTTTCTTCCCCACACGTTGTTTCCTCCATGGATTGCGTCAGCGTGCGAAATCCGCCGATATCGTAGTGACCAATCACGCGCTCCTATTCAGGGAC
>JAAXUU010000414.1 GCA_013335845.1 Actinomycetota bacterium | reverse complement strand
ACCTTGCGTGATAGGTCCGTATGCCTCGGCTTTCGCCAAACGCTGCGCCAGTTTATATGCGATATTCCCGGAATCGAGGTTGGGGAAGATGAGTACATTTGCAGTTCCCGCGACATCCGAGCTGGGAGCTTTGCTCTTGCCGACGCTCGGCACGATAGCGGCGTCGAGTTGTAGTTCACCATCGAGACTGAGATGCGGTGCCTTTTCTTTGGCAAGGCGCGTCGCCTCGATGACCTTCTCGGTCAATACGCTTTTAGCGCTGCCGTACGTGGAGTAGGAAAGCATTGCTACTCGAGGTGTGACTTCGACGAGTGCCTCGAATGAATCAGCGCTCGATAAAGCGATTTCACTCAATTCGTCTGCATCCGGGTTTTCGACCAGGCCACTATCGGCGAAAACGAAGACGCCGTCGACTCCGTACTCACAATCGGGGACGGCGATGACGAAGAATGCCGACACGAGTTTCGTTCCCTTGGCGGTTTTCAGGATCTGAAGGCAAGGGCGCAGAACATCGGCCGTAGCATGGCAAGCACCGGCAACCATGCCGTCTGCCACGTCGTTGTATACCATCATGACACCGAAATAGAGATCTTGGGCGACAAGTTCACGGGCGCCTTCAAGGGTGAGACCCTTGGCTTCACGCATTTTGAAAAGTTGTTGGGCGAAATCCTCGAATTGGGGCGCGGTTGCAGGATTGATGACCTGCGCATTGTCCAATACATATCCGGATGAGGCGATTGCGGTTTCATCTCCCAACAATATGATATTGGCTATATCCTGTTGAAGGATCTTTTCCGCCGCCTCTAGAGTTCGGACGTCGTTTCCCTCGGGCAAAACAATGGTTTGCTTGTCAGCTTTTGCACGTTCGATGGTGCGATTCAGAAACTGGCTCATCAACAATCCTCTCATCATGCTCGCATATGGATTGAACCATTATAGGTATCAAATACCTCCATCGCATTCTGTATGGTTGCTCGAGGTGCAAAAGTATGGGTTTTATCGGAGAGGTGCGGGTTTATCCGCATTAAGGCGTTAGAATGGAACATGACGATTTTCGGTGTGATACCGTTTGGAATTTTGAAAGGGAGTTTTGCATGACTTGTTGTGATACATCCTACGATGTGATTGTCGTCGGTGCCGGTTTTGCCGGTGCGGTAGTTGCACGCGAACTTGCCGAGCGCGGTGGGCAAAAGGTTCTGGTTCTTGAAGCGCGCGATCACATCGGCGGAAACGCATACGATTGTTTGGACGCAGCGGGGATACTTATCCATCTCTACGGACCGCATATCTTCCATACAAACGATGCGCGTGTACATGAGTATCTGTCGCGATTCACCGAATGGCGGAATTATCAGCATGAGGTGCTTGCCGATATCCATGGGAAGTACGTACCTGTACCCTTCAATAAAAACTCGATTCGTATCATATTCGGGGAAGAGCTAGGTAGCGAGCTTATCGCGAAACTCATCGAGACGTTCGGTGATGAGCGTAAAGTGACAATCAACGAGCTCCGCGAAATCAAGGATCCCGATCTTGCCATGATCGCGGATTATATCTATCAAAACGTGTTTCTCTACTACACACAAAAGCAGTGGGGGCTCAGTCCTGAGGAAGTCGATCCAAGCGTGACCGCC
>JAAXUU010000413.1 GCA_013335845.1 Actinomycetota bacterium | reverse complement strand
GTGCGGTTTCGGGGGTTCCTCCTATCTTCATAAACGATACATACGGGCGCGTACGTCTTACCCATGTGAATCTGAACGACGGAACGGCTGAGGGACTTGAGTTCTTGGACGTCCCGGCTTTCTCGGTACAATACCATCCTGAAGCAAGCCCCGGTCCTCAGGATGCTTCCTACCTCTTCACGGCCTTCACGCGTTTGATGGAGGGCTGCGAAGATTATCTAGACATCGATATCCGCAAGAACCGTCTCGGACAGAATCCGCAGATTGAAAGGGGTGCCTAGGTGCCACGCCGTAATGATATACATAGAATCCTCGTGATCGGCTCCGGGCCTATCGTCATCGGTCAAGCCTGTGAGTTCGACTATTCGGGTACCCAGGCCTGCAAAGTGCTCAAGGAGGATGGCTTCGAGGTGATTCTCGTCAACTCGAATCCTGCCACCATCATGACCGACCCCGGTTTGGCAACACGTACGTATGTCGAACCTATCACGATCGAATCCATCGAGAAGATCATCGAAATCGAACGTCCCGATGCCCTGCTCCCGAACATGGGTGGGCAAACAGGGCTCAACGCCGCAGTCGCGCTCGCAGAAGCCGGTATTTTGGATAAATACGGTGTCGAGCTCATCGGTTGCAAGCTTGAAGCGATACGACGGGGAGAGGACCGTAAGTTGTTCGCGGAAGCGATGGCCTCTATCGGAATCGAATGCGCGAAGAGTGGCTATGCCTACAGCGTCGCCGATGCCGAGAAGCTCGCCGGGGAGATGGGCTTCCCCCTCGTACTGCGTCCTTCCTTCACCATGGGCGGGGCAGGTGGCGGTATCGCCTTCAATATCGACGAACTGCGTGAAATCGTCTCCCAAGGTCTCGATCTTTCCCCCAACGACGAAGTGTTGGTCGAAGAAAGCATCATAGGTTGGAAAGAATACGAGATGGAGGTCATGCGCGATTGTGCCGGAAACGGCATCATCATCTGTTCCATCGAGAATTTCGATGCCATGGGCGTCCATACCGGAGACTCCATCACGGTCGCTCCCGCACAGACGATGACCGATGTCGAATATCAGCATATGCGTTCCGCATCGCTTGCCATCCTCGAAGAGATCGGTGTCGAGACGGGTGGAAGTAACGTTCAGTTCGCCATCAACCCCAAAGACGGTCGCATGATCGCCATCGAGATGAACCCGCGTGTCAGTCGCAGCTCGGCACTTGCGTCCAAGGCTACAGGTTTCCCTATAGCGAAAGCGGCGGCGAAACTTGCCGTGGGCTATACCCTCGATGAGATCACGAACGATATCACGCAGGTGACTCCTGCATGTTTCGAGCCGACCATCGACTATGTCGTCGTGAAGGCGCCGCGCTTCGCGTTCGAGAAATTCGCCGGTACGGATGAGACCCTCACCACACGCATGAAAGCAGTCGGTGAGGTCATGAGCATCGGGCGCACCTTCGAGGAGGCGCTCGGTAAATCCATGCGCTCTCTAGAAAACGGACGTGCCGGTCTTGGGGCCGACGGTAAAGATGCGTTCGACGAACATAGGTTCAGGAACGGAATCGCAACTCCTACTGAGAATCGTATCTATTATATGACCGAAGCACTCCGTAGAGGGATGCCGGTAGAGGAGATCTACGGC
>JAAXUU010000177.1 GCA_013335845.1 Actinomycetota bacterium | reverse complement strand
ATTTGGGTGTTGATAGGCGTGTTCATCGTTCCGCCCATGCATGAAAGTGCGGCCCCAACAGCCACGCCCATCTTGTGTCCGTCGCCCGTGTTACCGGGATTCGAGATGCAAAGCATCGCCTTCGTCCTAAGGCTGTCATAGTGCCAAGGTGACAATCCGCGCGCCATCTCGAGGTCGTGGTCATATCCGCCGGTTGCAAGGATAACACCCTTGAGGGCCTTCACCGTGAAGGTTTCGCCGCTCTTGTTCTCTGCCACGACGCCGATAATACCATTCGTTTCGTCGGTTATGAGGCTCTTGACTTCGACGTCGTACTCGAACGTCACGCCCGCGGCTTCAGCATCTGCAAGCAAGGGATCCGTGTGAAGACGCCCGGTACCCGCCGCTGCATTCACGCCGGTCTCCGCGTCACCGGGGATGAGGATTCTGGGGGGCTCGGTCAGGGAGATATCCACACCCGGAACCGGCTTGACCCCAAAACAGTTCACGTACTTGATTCCCTTATCCTCAAGCCATGCTAGGTTATCAAGGACGTTGTCGCAATAATCCCTCACGAGAGCCGAGTCGATGCAATTGCCACCTTTTGCGTCGACCGCCATGTAGTACTCATATTGCTTGTCAGGCGAATCGCCCGTGTACCCTTTCAGGTCCTTTTGATACGAAGCTCCGCCTACGGCGACCATACCACCGGATAAGCGTGTCGACCCACCGGCTGAGCTCATCTTCTCGAGCACGATAACCGATGCACCGTTCGCGCTTGCTTCACATGCTGCAGCAAGACCGGTTCCACCGCCACCGCATACAACGACATCCGCTTCTTTGTCCCAGGTTGTCACGTCGCCCGATGAAGTTGCGGGCTTCGACGTGCTGCAACCCGTCAATCCTAAAGCTGCCAGCGCCCCGGCGGTGGCTGCCCCTGTGATGAAGCTACGCCTCGAAAGCATATCTTTTCCCATGATGATTCCTTTCCCTGAATCAGCTACGACGGTTTTCCCGTCTCCACAATGATTAGGGTTATGGCGTATAACAACCATTCCGCGCTCATGGGTATTAGCGGAATTCGCATCACCCGCAGATGGGTATTTTGTGTTGCGTGCTGGGAAATGTATACTGTGCTCAAGACCATGCGACCTGCTCAGGAGGCGGAGAGACAAGATGCGGATCAAGCTGGCTTATTACTCCGGCACAGGCGGCACGCAGCGTATCGCTACGTGCTTTGCGCAGGAGTTTTCTGCCAAGGGCAACGATGTCTCAGTCGAGCGCATCCAACTAGGCAATGATCACCACGACTCGCTTTCCGATTACGACCTCTTGGTCTTAGTCAGCGTCACCCACGATTTCAACGCTCCCCATCAGGTCCTGTTGTGGCTGGAAAGTCTTGACGAGACGCTGCGTCTTGATGCAGCTGTGATATTCGTCTCCGGTGGTGGAGAAGCGATCACCAACCGTGCCGCACGGCAGGCTGCAATCAAGATCCTCGAGTCCAAAGGCGCCAGGGTATTCTTCGAGGACATGTTCCCGATGCCGGTGAACTACTTCTACCGAGTCAAGCATCCCATCGATGCGATGGAGATGGAAGCTTACCCCTACATGGTCAAGAAGCGGGCGGCAGCGATACTGGCGCGGGAGCAGCGCAGAATCAAGCCACCAGCCATCGACCGTTTCATCACGTGGATGTGCCGCAATGCATGGCAGGGAGGTGCTGCTTTTGGGCG
Organism: Actinomycetota bacterium; assembly: GCA_013335845.1. Classification (GTDB taxonomy): domain Bacteria; phylum Actinomycetota; class Coriobacteriia; order Coriobacteriales; family RUG844; genus JAAXUU01. The sequence goes on along the minus strand of JAAXUU010000177.1, from coordinate 2,449 downwards.
GTCGATCCAGGTTTCAGACACCTGCACCGGATGCGGCTTGTGTGCAGAAGGCTGTCCATCGAAGAATATCTCGTTAGACTCAGCCAGCAGCAAGCCGGTATTCTCCGATACCTGTGCCAGGTGTTTGCACTGCCTCTATGTTTGTCCCAATACATCCCTGGTTCCCGGAAAAGAGAGATACGCCGTTTTGAAAGGCGGCTATGACTTGGACGAGATCGCCAGCCGCCGCGCGTCCGCATCCGAATGGGAGAACCTCGACAGAATCGCCCCGGGTTGGCTCTGGGGCGGCATAAGGCCGTATCTTCAAGAAGCTTGGGAATTGATCAAGCAACAACGTTAATCAGGCGATCCCGACCGGGAGGGTACCGAATTATTTCTTCTGCACCAAGGCATCTACGAGGCCGATGAGCTCTTGGCGCGAATGCACACCCAGTTTGTTGTACACATTCCCCGTGTGAGTCCGTACGGTATTCCAAGAGACACTCAGCTTTTTGGATATCGCCGCGCTGTCGTAGCCCATGGCAAGACAGCGGAACACATCCTTCTCGCGCTTGGAGAGTTTGTGAGAGGCGGACAGATCTTCAATCGCCTGCCCGAACTTTCCCTTTTTGCCATCGTTAACATAACTTGTGTAAATATCTTCTCGAAGAAGGTCATCAAGGCTGGATTCATTCTCGCTTTTTGGAAGAAACAGCTTGTCGAATTCCTTCTCCGAAAACAGCACGAACGCGCAGCCGAAAACAACGAACGCCAGTACGAGCAAACTGACCAGTTCCAACGACGTACCCATAAAATCAGTGAGGACGTATGCGCCTGCGATCCAGCCTATGCTACTCCCCAGCATATAACCACCATAGATGATGCCGAATGTCTTGGTCGAAGAACCGTGCTTTTGATAGACGATGAAAGCGAGGATGCACCATAGGACGAAATCGAAGATGTTGGCTAGGAGCGTTATCGTCGCGTTCATCATGAAATGGGAAACGCCCACGATAGGAAGAAACGCGATCAATGCGACAGCGCAGGCCATGATCACCGCATATATCTTCCCGAAGACGAAACGCTCGGCATCCATCCCGATAGCCATGCACGCGAATACCGTAGCCATCACCATGCGCAGTAACATGATGACACGCGTGTTATCAAAGGTTGCAGCGATAGAAGAAACCTCGACGACAGTCGCGCGCACAGATACGGTCACCACGGCAAAGACGAACACGACGACGAAGAGTTTGAGAAGCGGAGTGGAAAGCCCTCCCCTGTTTTGAGGACTGAAGTCATCGCGCGCCTCTTCATGACGCCCGAGACGTGAAAGTGTCGCAAGCACTCCCGCTATAAGAGGCAGCACTATGAAGGACAACGTGCCACCCAGAGAAGGGCCGCCGAGAATAGGCCGCCAGGTGGGAAGGCTGATGACTATGAAGTAGGTAACTCCGGCAAGCATAGTCGAAAGTGCTGTATATAGGATAGCCCTGCGCGGAGAAAGCTCGCTGTAGAGTTCTGCGCATTTGAGTACCACCGCAGCCATACCGATGCCGCAAATCGCCCCCGCAATAAAGAACGCGGATTTGATTATCGCAGAAGGAATAATGCCGCCCAAATAATAGGGGCCGATGATGATGACCACGAAACAACCGAACGAGGTAATGAGCGCACTGCCTATGATAGCTTTCGATCTCTTCAAGAACTTCTCGACGCGGGGTGAAAAGAAGGACGCAAGCACGCAGACGATACCCGTGAAACTATTGATCATGATGTAGAGGACGCCGATGTTGGTGCCGTTGATTTCCGTATCGGAGAGCCAGACCGTACCACTACTGACAATGAAGGACCAAGCAAGCCACAGGCCAAGCGCCATATAGGGCAGCGAAGGACAAGTTGTTACTAATTTAGCAAAAAATGATTGTATCCGACCTGTGGCCATGGTCCCCCCGTGCATATCTGTTTGAAAGAGTATAACAAACAGTCAGCCAAGCGCTACCGAGGAGTTTTCATCGATCTCACCTTCCCGCATGTCCAAAGAACGACGGACAAGCCGCAAGATGATGTAGCCGATAAAGATCACCGAATAGACGGTAACTGAAATAACCGCAGCTATACCACCATGTAATGCCGAAGGAAGTAACATGAACAGCACATGCAAATATACCAGAATGAAGAAGGGATACGATAATTTCTGAACTTTCTTCCATGTAGTGCCCTTCATGTGCTTTTTCACGAAATTGAAGGATGTCACGCCTAGCAAGATAAGCAAAACGAAGAGTACCAACGCAAGGACGAAAGCAGTCAAGACATTACCGTTGATACTTGCGCCACTGAAAATTTTCGGAATATAGGATTCAAGATATACCGCCATGTGTCCCAAGGACAGAATCCATGCAATGATCGATAGCTCTGCCCGTATGGGTTTAAGCCATATGCATGCCTTGGAATTCCTTGGCAAGACACC
>JAAXUU010000412.1 GCA_013335845.1 Actinomycetota bacterium | reverse complement strand
GGATCCAGTTGTGGATGAGAGCGCCGATACCCACACCGATGAGCACATATGGCCAAACCTTGCCGACGATCTGCATCACCTGCGCCCACGCGAATCTGCAACGATCGCGTTTTGTGAGCACCTCCTCTTCGTCGCTTATCGCACCTTCGAGAACAAACGATGCGACTTCTCCTTCAAGCTTCATCTTGCCCATCAACGTTCCTCCGAGAATCGCCAGGAGGAGTCCGGTGACCATATAAGCCAAGGCGATTTTCCAGCTGAAGACACTCGCGAGTAGAATCAGAGAGGCAAGATCGACCATCGGCGAGGAAATGAGGAATGAGAATGTGACACCGATGGGGAGACCCGCGCGAGTGAAACCGATGAAGAGGGGGATGGATGAGCAAGCGCAAAAAGGCGTGATGGTGCCCATCAATGCTCCGACGATATTCGCCCGGACACCGGTGAGTTTTCCGAGTATCCTCCGCGTTCGTTCGGGAGGGAAGAAACTTTGAATATATGAGATGACGAAGATGACTACCACAAGGAGGATAGCTATCTTGATGATGTCGTAGATGAAGAACTGAATGCTGCCGCCTAGGCGGGTGGTGAGGTCGAGTCCGAATGACTCAAGCAACCAAGATATCGCATCGGAAAGCCATGTCATCTTAAGGAATATGCTATTTATGCTTTCGAACATAGTGTATTCCTCACTTCGTCGGTACAAGTGTCGATAGCTTCAGTATCAAGAGAGTAATGTGCCCAGGTCCCTACTTTCTGAACCTTGACGAGCCCGCACGAGGTGAGTATTTTCATCTGGTACGAGAGGGCCGGTTGGGTGATTTCAAGTTCTTCGAGGATCTTGCACGCGCATCTTTCCCCGTCTACGAGCATCTCGAGGATCTGCAATCGGGTATCATCACTAAGAGCCTTGAAAATCGCGATATTATTTTCACTTCGCAACATCAGTCCGTATCCTCTCGAACGTATCGTATAGATGAGAGTTTATATAAACAACCATTTATGTCAAGAGCTAGGATGCGGGTGCGTTTTAAGAGGGAGGTAGCCGGAAGCCGGTCAGGTACTTTCGGTGCCGAGAATCGGAATGAGGCCACCGAAACCCCCACACATAGACCTGCGCGAATGAGTATACTGATATCATTAACAGACTCGGACAATAAGGTCGATGCGTGCCAAGAACACAGATCAATGAACATACACGAGATTCGATCACCGCGTTGTTGCAGCCCCAGCGTCTAGGCTTTGGCGGTCTTCTGTTTCTGATTATGATCACCAGTATTCTTTCACTGCTGTCTTTGGATATGTACATGCCCGCCCTGCCGAGCATGACTGATTATTTCGAGACATCTTCTGCGATAATCAACATCACTTTGGTAGGATATTCGCTCGCCAACGCGGTTGGGCTCCTTCTTTTCGGCACACTTTCGGATAAATATGGGCGGAAGCCACTACTACTCCTTGGAACCCTGGGTTTCACGATATCAAGTGTGTTGTGCGCTATAGCACCTACTATCTGGGTGCTTATCGGTGCGCGGATCCTTCAAGCCCTCGGGGCATCGGCAGGCGCCGCAGTGGCGATGGCGATGATCAAGGATTGCTTTGCGGAAGGAGCGCGCGAGAAGGTGTTGCTGGCCGT
>JAAXUU010000411.1 GCA_013335845.1 Actinomycetota bacterium | reverse complement strand
AAGCGCTTATCGATTGGGATTCCCATCCGAAAGAAGGCGCTCTGAGATGTTTCGACTCAGCTCTTCACTCGAAAGAAGATAATGAGCTTGCGATGGCATGGCTGAAAGGAATTTTTTCCCGTACCCTTTCGTTATGAGCCTGCTGTCCGCCAAGACCAAGAATCCTTTGTCGGATGATGAGCGGATAAGTCGACCGGCAGCTTGCTTGAGGTCGATGATGGCTTCAGGCAACGCATAGCGCGACCAGGCATTCCTTTCACGCCGGCTGCGCTCGAGCGTAAGCGGATCATTGGGGCGCGAAAACGGCAGCCGTGAGATTATCACGCAACGCAAGGTGTCCCCCGGCGCATCGAAGCCTTCCCAGAAGGAACGCAGTGCGAATAGCGATGCCTTCTCGTCCGCAAGGAACTCATCGCGCAGGCGTTTCGCACTCATGCCTTTCATCTGGCAGATGAGATTGAGTCCTTCGCTCGCCAAACGCGCCTCGAGGCTCTCGTACGCGTATTCCATCTCCCGGCGGTTCGTGAACAGTGTCAGCACAGAACCACCCATAGCGACATGGACGTCGAAGAGAAGGTCGTTGAATGCGGCGCGATAACCCTTTTCGTTGGGATTGGGTATATCGGTCGGCACATAGATGACCATGTTGTTCTCGAAATCATAGCTTGAATCGAGACGGAGGCTTTTCCATTTGCCTTCCTCGAGGCGATCGAGCCCTACTCCACGCGCGAAATGCTCGAACGAATCACCCGTCGCGATGGTCGCCGACGTGTACACCACACTCATGATACGCGGATAGAAACTATCGAGAAACGCCTCTCCCACATCGAGCAGCGATGCCGTAAGTGTCTCCATCTGTCGATCGGGATGTCTGTTGAGCCGCGCCCAATACGCATAGTTGTCGTCTTCCCCATCGACGCAGAGAACCAAGGCCTCCCGCATCTCGTATAAGCGCCCGATCATACCGAGAAGTTCGGCCCGTAGGTCCGCCAATTCCCCCGAAGACGCTTCGAGAAGATCGAGCGTTTCTTTGCACAGCTCGATGAGTTTCTGCATACGTTTTTCGAGCGAATGGCCGGTACTGACGACCACCCCCCATGGGCCTGAGTCCCGAAGCTCGCTGTTCACCCATAGGTCGACATAGTCGTATTCGCTCTTCTCTGCGAGATTCTCGAGGTCTTTCACGAACGAGAAGAAGGATTCGGCGATGACATCGACCGAACGCGCCTGCTCTTCCGCCTTAGCGATGGCAACCGATATGATCTGGCCACCGTCGGCCTTCACCGCTTTCCGGCGTAGGGACGCCAATGTCGATGAAGGGGATTGATAGAGGGAGTCGAGGGTTATCTTCAAATCGCGCACGTCGATCGAAGGGGAAAGCTGCTTGCGCGCTTCGTCTTCGGCCGAATGGGCCTCGTCGATGATCCAGTGCCTGATAGGAGGTAGTATACCGCCGTCGGCTACGACGTCCCTGAATAGGAGCGCGTGATTGGTCACTACGATATCGGCGGATTTCGCACGCTGACGCAATCCATGGAGGAAACAACGTGTGGGGAAGAAACTGCAATGCGTATGGGTGCAATCCCCCGGGAGGGCGCTGATCTGGTTCTTCGGAAGATCCTTCCAGTAGAGATTTA
>JAAXUU010000176.1 GCA_013335845.1 Actinomycetota bacterium | reverse complement strand
GGACATTTATTTTTGTGGCACCGGCGCGGGAATAACTCCTTTGATCGCTGTTATCGATGCGCAAACAGATGTGCAAACACATAAAATCGACGAGCTCGTGCCGCCGGATGTTGCAGGGTCGGAGTCTCTTTCTTCCTGCGCTTTGGCACTCGGCATGGCAATCAACGCATAAGGGGTGTTTGACTTGGATTTCAAACTATCAAAAGCAATAGCAAAATATCCCGTCAAAACCAAGATGAATCTGGCGCAGCAGGAGAAGACGGAAACGACGGTTTCCCGTGCCGTGTTTTTCATCATCCTTATCTTCATAGCGGCGTCACTCATCTCAAAATTTGCCGTGATTGACCAATACGCTGCGGTCAGCGAAGCGGAAAGCAGCTTGAGTGCAACACAGCTTCAGCTCGATGACATAAACACCAAGCTGGCGGGTTATAGTGAAGTCGAAGGCCAGTACAAGATGTACTCCTACGGCTATCTTTCCTCCGAAGAAGTCGTGTTGGTGGACCGTATCGGGGTTCTTGGCACCATAGAACAACAGCTCATGAGCGCGGCGACGGTTTCTAAAGTCGAGATGCAAGACAATGTTGCCACGGTTTCCCTTTCAGGCGTCAGCTTGGCGCGCGTGGGCGAGCTTGCAAGCGGTATCAAGACGCTTCCCGAGGTGGCGAATGTCATCGTTTATACCGCGGTTGCCGAGACATCGCACCAGGCTGTCGACGCCTCCATGGTCATCACCTTCCAAAAGCTTGATAATGAAAGCAATCCTGTGGTTGCGCAAGAAGAAACCACGAGCGGAGAGGCGGCATAATGAAGAAGTATGTATTCTCCGCAAGGGAAACAGTCATGATGGTCGCCCTTGTCGCCATAATCATAGGGGGTATGTGGTACCTTCTGGTCTACTCTCCGTGCCAAGCGGATATTGCCACAGCAAATGCTGCCACAGAAGACGTCCAGACGCAGATAGATACCTCGATGATCATGGTTACCAAGATGAACTCGATGCAGGAGGAAGTCGATGCGGCTTTCGCCGAGAACGACGGTAACCCCGTTGCGATACCTCGATTCGATAATGCCGATAATGTCATCGCGTCGCTCAACACCATTCTTACCGGTGTCGATAGCTATGATTTGACCTTTTCGGACCCTGAGACCGATGACCAGGGTATTGCGAGAAGAAACGTGAGCCTTTCGTTTGATTGCGCAAGCTATGCCCAGGCAAAGGCGATATTGGTAGCGATAAGCAAGGGTGGTTTCCGCTGCCAGATAGATACGTTCACCATTACGGATAACGCGGCCACGAGTGTGCAGTCGTCTAGCGGATCCACCATTTCAAGTGGCTCGATGGCCAGTGGCAGCTCTGCTTTCTCAGTCGAAGCGACTCTCACCTATTTTGAAACCACTTTACCTTCTTCTGGCTTATAAGAAGGTAAGTACATTAGGGGTAAAGAGCAGAGTTTTGGTCGTTTTTTGACTAGTTTTTGCGACTATGGGTACGTGGGTAATCCGTTGAACTATTTTCTGTGATTTCGCAACCTTTTTCGCCTCATAGGTGTATTGGTGTTTTACTGGAGTCATACCTTCCGGCGCCGTCTTGATTCTGCTGGTGTTATACTAGTCGATTTAGTTCGCCAGAAGAGTCATGAAGTTTTCTGGCGTCACTCCTGTGAAATTGTTGCTGTAGAAGAGTTCGTTCTTGAGATGCCCCTAAAATCCCTCACGCGCTGCGTTATCACAGGAACATACCTTTTTACGGGGAGAGGGAATCTCACACTCCTCAAGCCCAGACGAGCCCCGTCAAGGCGACCACAACCGGCACGATAACCACGGGCGTTGACAACAACCCCACGAAGAGTAGGTCGCTACCTGCGCTCCTTCACCATCAGAAGGAGCGCATTGACGAGTGCGGTACCGCATAGTATCCAGAGCAGTACGACAGAGATATCGTTGTTGACGAAATTCATCGTTGGGTTGTAGTTGTCGAGTACTAGGAACACGATGAACATGACCGCTAGTATGAGTGTGATGTGAGGTAGTATCTTCGTTATCGTTTTCATTATGCTACCTCTCCGATCAGGATACAGTCGCTGATGGTTCGTCCGCCACTATCCGGCTGGTTCACGACTGCGTCGTCATACGTCATTACTGCAGATTTCCCACCGTCGAGGTTGTATGCAGTGGTGCAACCAAGATCCTCGAATATCTGGGCGAATTGCTCCATGGTCACACCGACTGAATAACCATCATCGCGCCCGTCGACTACAACGAAGCAATAGTGCCCCGGTTCGTAGTAACCGATACCGCTTCTTGGGTTCACCCCCAAGATCTGTCTGCTCAGGTCAAAGGAAGCCAGTGCATTTCCGTCGTCGAGCAACGCGGGCCCGAAGGTCCATGCTTGCCATGCACCGTCTGCAATGGCTTCATCTATATCGAATTCGTCCGCCGTATAGGTAACCAGGGTTCCGTCGTGGTAGAGCACGCAGACGTCTGAGTCGCTTGCGTCCGTGCAATAGACTTCGCCGTTTCTGATGACGATTCCGCCCTCTTGGTTTCCGTAGTAGTCGCCCGTCATGGCAAGCAATGCATTCGAGGCAAGGTCCATATCCAAGACGCTTTCCCTGAACCCGGAACCGTAGGTATCCTCCGCAAGGTAGCTTTGGAAGCAGTCGACGTCTGCGATGTAGACATCTGCGACATAGTAGGTGACAAGGCTGCTTCCGCTACCAGTCGTTTTCTGCTCCATGGTTATCGATACGTTGGGGCTTGTGTAGGATGTGTCGGTCGAGACGACCGTGTCGGTGAACTTGTCCGCGAACTTTTCGGTCCAACTTGAGGTGGAAACGCCGGTCGAAACGGTCGTCAGAGATGCATCGCTTGTGTTGTTCAGCGCTGCTGTGGTCGTTGTAGTCGACGTAGTCGTGTCGTCATAGGAGATTGTGATGTTCTCGGATGTACGTACGCTTGGGAGGACGTGGTGGAACAGCGCGAATACGCAGAGCGAGACGCCGATAAGCACCACATCGAGCGCCAAGATGAGCCCGAGGGGCGCCCGTCTCTTCTTCTGAGTTTGGTAGGGAGGGTTATTCATAGTGCGCATGCTTTCTTCTCGACGTTGGACTGAAAACAAAGAAACGTTGGACGGACCAGCTGACCGTGAACATGATGAGTTCGACCACGATCTTCCCAGCGAATTTGTTGGAGATCACATAACTCGCAAGTAAGGTCAGAAGCAGCGTGTTCAGAACCAAGATACTTGCGGCAAGCAGAACATATCCTCCAGCCGTCTTCCAAATGCTTTCCTCACTCTTGAACACATACTTCTTATTGACGTAATAATTGAAGCTCGCGCTGATGGTACGTGCCGTGACGTTACTAATGAGAATGCTCAGACTTGACTCGAATCCGCTTGTCAGCCAAATCATCGAACTATACATTCCGAAATCGATTAAGAAACTTACAAGAGAAGAACTTGCGAACTTGATGATATCGCGATAGATGATGAAGGAGTCTTTAAGCGTGTCGAAATGCGAGGAGCTGTTGTCCTCGATGTAGATAGCCTCGATGGGGACCTCCCTGATGCTCACATCGTTCTTCGAGCAACCCAAGAGCATGTTCATCTCGTATTCATACCTCTCTCCTTTGACACCCAGCAACGCCGGGATCATATTCGCATTGAATGCCCGAAGCCCCGTCTGGGTGTCATTCAGTTTCAGCCCTGAAGCGAACATGAATACGTAGCGCGTGACGGTATTCCCAAACCTACTCCTCAAGGGCGTGTCGCCGGTAAATGTACGACTACCGATTACGAGGCTGTCTTTCGTTACGCGTGCCGCTTTGCAAACGCGAATCAAATCGTCCACGCTATGCTGACCGTCGGCGTCGGCCGTGACGACAACGGCCCCTTCCGAGAAATTCTCCCCGATGTATCCGAGGCCGGTTTTGATTGCAGTACCTTTGCCTCGGTTGGTTTCAAGGCGAAGCACGGTTGCGTATCGTTTCACGTTCTCGAAATGCGTAGAGGCATTTTGCGAACTTCCATCATCGACTACGACGATTTCATAATTCGTTTTAGCTTTGATATCCTGAACAAACGTAGAGAGCAGCACATCGGGCTCGTAAGCCGGAATGAGAACGACTGTTTTATCGGAATTCATCAACACGGCATATCCTTCCCTTCGCGTAATGGGACAAATCTACGCGACGAAGCTGAA
>JAAXUU010000175.1:2792-4213 GCA_013335845.1 Actinomycetota bacterium | reverse complement strand
CTTAACCTTTTTGGACGCTTTGCCCTTGGCGAAAGAGAGCACCGAAGTGAGCATATCTTGGAACTCCGGATCACCGTGGTAGCATTGGATCGCTTCGTCGATCAAAGGCCACACGCGTTCAGCCCGGTTCTCCGTCGTCTCACCGTAGGCTGTCAGAAAGCGGAACGCAGCCAGCCGCGCGGTTCCGGAATCCTCATCATACAGGGACGTCTCGGCACCTGCGACCGCCTTATCGGTAGCGCGTGCGTCAAGAGGGACGATATTGGTGAGTGCCTCCAAAACCTCCCAACGCGTCTGCGCTTCAGGCCTATACAGAGCATCCGCCAGTTCATGCGAGTAGGGGACCAGAAGTTCAGGGTTCGTATGCGAGATGAGCGCGAGACCACCGGCACATTTTTGGCGCAACCTGCGATTATCACCGGACACAGCCTCGACGAGTTCAGCCAGGCTTGTTTCGCTCTTAACGGCCGCAGAAGCCATCTCTTCGCTTGAAGCCGTTTCGATCATCACTTTCTTTGCCATGTAATCCTTCTCCCTCTATGAAACCCTCTCCACCCTAACGGATCAGAGGGCAAAACCGCCATTCTTACGAAAATGCGCGGCTAGGCCACCATCGGCCAAAAGTCGTGCCATCACTTCGGGCAAGGGAGCGAAGGGAATCTCGATTCCCTTGGTAACATTCTTCACGACCCCGGCTTCCAAATCGACGGAGATATCGTCACCTTCGTCGATGAGATCGGTGTCGCATTCGACGACCGGAATACCGCAATTGATCGCATTCCGATAAAAGATACGTGCGAAACTTTTCGCCAGAATCGCCTTCGTGTTCGAATAGATCAACACGAGCGGTGCCTGCTCGCGAGAAGAGCCCATCCCGAAATTGGTACCGGCGACGAGGAATCCTCCCTGAGGGGAAACGCGTTCGTAGTAATGAGGGTCGAGCTCCTCCATGGCATGGTGTGCCATCTCATTCATATCGTTCGACTTGAATTTGTACTTTCCGCTGATGATGTAATCGGTATTGATATCATCGCCGAATTTGAAAGCCTTCGCTTCGAGTGCCATTTAAGTTCCTCCTTAGGCCAAATACTTGCGCGGATCGGTTATCTTGGCCTCGAGAACGCTGGCAGCGACCGTTGCGGGACTCGCCAGATAGATGAATGCGTTCGAATTGCCCATACGACCCTTGAAGTTGCGGTTCGCGGTCGAGATGACATTCTCGCCGTCACTCGGGACACCGTTGTGCGTTCCCACGCACGGACCGCAGCCGGGCGTTACGATACAGGCACCTGCGTCGACGAAAGTCTGGATGTATCCGGCCTCCATCGCATCGAGGAAGATCTGCTTGCTTGCCGGTGCGATGATGAGACGTGTATCAGGATGGATGGTGCGCCCCTTGAGGATGCTCGCAGCGATCGCGA
>JAAXUU010000175.1:0-2782 GCA_013335845.1 Actinomycetota bacterium | reverse complement strand
CCAAAGCCGTACACTCTTGCCGCCGGTAAATCGCTTACGTTGCGGTATCGGATCCTGGTTCACCCCGGCCGCGGCAATCGCGAAGTCCTCGAGGCGACCGTTGGTGCAGGTCCCGATAAAACCTTGCGCAATCGGGGTTCCTTCGACTTCGTCGATGGATGCGTTATTCCCCACCGCGTGCGGTTTGGCTATCTGAGGCACCAGTTTCGTGACGTCGATGGTGATCTCCTGTATGTACTTCGCACCCTCGTCGGGCTCCACCGCAGCCGGGATACGATCCGTACCCGTGGCGGCGAAAAACGCCAGTGTTTTCTCGTCGGCCTTCATGAGACCGGCTTTTGCACCGACTTCGATAGCCATGTTGGAGATTGTCATACGTGCATCGATCGAGAGGTCATCGATGGTATCGCCGGTGAATTCTATAGCTTTATAGGTGGCACCATCGACACCGATCTGCCCCGCGAGTGCGAGGATCATATCTTTCGAATAGACACCTTTGGGAAGTTTGCCGGTATAGGTGACTTTGATCGTCTCGGGTACTTTGAACCAAAGTTTTCCCGCAACCATCGCTGCCGCACCGTCGGTCGAACCGACACCCGTTGAGAATACATTGAGCGCACCGTAGGTGCACGTGTGCGAATCGCACCCTACGACAAGGTCGCCACAGGTGATCTTCCCGCTCTCGGGAACGAGCTGATGGCAGACGCCACAGCCCCAATCATAGACCTTTATACCGGTCTTCTTGCCGAACTGACGGATCTTGGAGTGGATCGCCGATACCCCTTCGATCGGAGACGGGCACGAGTGATCCATGACCATCGCGACTTTCTCGCGGTCGAACACCTCGTTAGCTCCCATGTCGGCAATGGCATCGATCGCAAGTGCCGAGGTACCGTCTTGGCTCATCGCGAAATCGACATCCGCAATGACGATGTCGTTCGCGTAGGCGTCGACGCCTGAGTGTGCCGAGAAGATCTTCTCGGCGATAGTCTTAGGTGCTATCGGAATCATCCTCCAAAAAATAGGTGACATGGTAAATAATCATTATACGATACCCGAACGTGTACCGTGGTGAATCAACGACAAAGACACAGAGAAATCCCTGCAGAGGGGCGATACGCGCCTATATACTCCGCTCCGTCTCGATCGATTTGTAGGCCGGCCTGATGATCCTCTTGCCGGACACAAGTTCCTCGAAGCGATGCGCAGCCCATCCGGTGATACGGGAACAGGCGAAAAGCGGGGTGAAAAGGTCGCGTGGAATACCGAGCATGCTGTAGACGAAGCCGCTGTACATATCGACATTCGCGCAGATCTGTTTGGAATCGCCTTTGGTTTCGGCGATAATCTCAGGCGCGAGCTTATCTATGGTCTTGAGCAGTTGGAATTCCTCCTCGTACGCGGTCCCTGCAGCCAATCTCCCTGCGTACTTCTTGCATATCTCCGCGCGCGGATCGGACAGGGTATAGACAGCGTGTCCCATGCCGTAGATAAGACCGGTGTGATCACAGGCTTCTTTGCGCACGATTCTTCTCAGATAATCGGCGACCTGTCCCTCATCCGACCAATCTGCGACGTGCCCCTTGATCTCATCCTGCATCTCTGTGACCTTGATGTTCGCGCCGCCGTGCTTCGGCCCCTTGAGGGACCCGATGGCAGCACAATAGGACGAATAGGGGTCGGTTCCCGAGGACGAAAGCACTCGACAAGCGAACGTCGAGTTGTTCCCGCCACCGTGCTCGGCATGGAGCATGAGCATGATGTCGAGCATCGCCGCCTCTTCGTGGGTGAATTCGCGGTTGGGACGAAGCATCGAGAGGATCGTCTCGGCAGTAGACTGACCGGGAATATAGCGGTGCATGATCATCGATTCCCCGAAGAAAGAGGCCCTCTTGGCATAATACGAGAGAACCATGATCCTCGGCAGTTTCGATATGAGCGAGATGGCGGTGTCGATCTCGTGCTCGGAAGTTTCAGACTCGGCAAACTTGTCATACGAATAGAGTATCGATGTCGAGCGCTCGAGTTGGTTCATTATGTTGACCGAAGGGGACTTCATGATCATATCGGACGTGAAATTCTGCGGGAGTTCGCGCTCTTCGTCGATACGTGCTTGAAAATAGGAGAGCTGCTGCTCGTCCGGAAGGTCGCCGGCAAGTAGCAGATACGCGACTTCCTCGAAACCGAAACGGTCCTGCTCGGCAACCGTATTGACGAGATCGCGTATGTCATAGCCGCGATAGGTGAGTTTTCCCTCGATCGGCTGCTTATCGCCCTCACTTATGACGTAGCCGTGTACGTTGCTGATCTTCGTGATACCCGCCACCACACCGGTCCCGTCAGCGTTACGAAGACCGCGCTTCACATCATACCGCTCATAGAATTCGGGGTCGATCGAATTCCGTTTGCTGAAATCCTCATATAAAGATAGTTTTTCTTCGGTTGTCATATAGATTCCCTCTCGTAGTTCGAAAGTGATGATGAGCATAATCCGGCACTAAGATAATTGTCTAGAATACCAGATTTCCAACCTGTTTTTTCATAATGAACAGCGAACGTGGTGAATATTTCTGCCGGATAGCTCGCCGGATAGCTTGAAGAGCGGCGAACGCTAATCGCTTTCGGGCATCCCGTCTGCATTCTTGAACATCCATGCGGGTACCAAGGCGGAAGCCTCCTTGAGTTGCCTCGCGTGGACGCGTGCATCGGGATCGAGAGTTTGGAGATGTGCATGGAAGTCTGCGGAGTGGTTATGATGACTCGTATGCGCGAGTTCATGGCA
>JAAXUU010000410.1 GCA_013335845.1 Actinomycetota bacterium | reverse complement strand
GATTCCCACTCGTTACTATGACCGACGGGAATAGTCCGCCGAACCTTAGTGGGCGTTGTTTGCAAAAGAAGAACCTAAGGGGTTAGGTTCGCGCGCATGTTTTCATGCGTGCTATTTTGTATTGGACAATGCCTAAAAAAGGAACGGATATGACAAAGCTTTCCACACCTTTCGACATCAGAGAGAGTCTCGATGTCGACCAAGAATTCGATTCATTCCAAGATTTCGAAACCGCAGAAGACGAAGAAGACTCCGAAGATATCGGACTGACCCTTGGTGCGCCCAAAGATTCGCAAGCCCTCGCGGTACCGGTCGATGACCGGCCGGCCGCAGTGCGAACAGCCGAACTTTTCCAGCGCATGGCACCGCACAAGAAGATCCTTCTCGGCATCCTTGCAGCGTGCGACGCGACCAAACCCGCACATGAGATCGGCTCTCTGGTCGAGCAGTTGCAGGAGACGAAGTACTCCGTTTACAACGCCACCACCCTATGCGCTCTACTTGAGAAAGCGGGGGCATTGGAGCGTGTCGAGGTTAAAACAGCCGGGGACGAAGTATCCGAAGACATAACAGCAGAAGACAAAGAGCTTCAAGCCAAAACCGTCGAGGTGGATGGTATCCAATACATGGAAGTCCAGAAGCCCGCCGAAACACAGTGGCTCACTACCGAAGCCGGGCGTCTGAAGATTGCCGAGAATAAACCCCGGGAACGTATGTCACGACTCTTTGAAGATGAAGAGAGATACAAGCCGATTTACAAATGGATATTGACCATGTGTGCCGGTGTCGATGGATCGACCACTCCGCTGATCGAGGAGGCTATCGATAACGATCCCCTGTTGCTGAACCCTCGCTACTATGCCTCGCGCTTCATCGATAAATTGGAGCAATGCGAAGCTATCGTCTGGTCGGAATCATGGCGGGTCAACGACTTGGGCCGCGAAGGCCTGGAACTATTGGCAGACATCGACTACGCGACAAACACAACAAGGAAGGTCTAACCATGACATCTACATCCACACAAGAGCTCGAAATGCCTCTCGCAAAAAACGAATTCAAGCAGGATTTCATCACTATCGTCGAACTTCGTGCAAAGACCTATGGCATGTTAAGCCGCCTATACCGCGCCGAAGTCGACCAGTGCATACTCGATACGATGAGCGCCATGCGTTTCCCCATCAACACGGGAAACGACAACGTAGACGAAGGATACAAGCTGATCGCCACTTATCTCGGCACGATTTGGGAGAACTCCCTCACCGAACTCGCCGTCGATTACTCCCGAACCTTTCTCGGTCATGGCTTCGATGCCTATTCGGCTGCCTATCCTTTCGAATCCGTCCATACTTCCGAAAAAAGACTGCTTATGCAAGATGCACGCGATGAAGTCCTTGCGATATACCGTAGTGCCGGGTTGGATAAGACGGCCGATTGGAAAGACGGAGAAGACCATATCGCCGTGGAGTTGGAGTTCGAGCAGATTCTGTGCAACCGTATCGTCTCGGCTTTGAAGACAGATGATCTGGACGCCGCTCTCAATCTTTTATCCACACAGAAGAATTTCCTCGAGGATCACTTGATCGCATGGGTTCCCGTTATGACATCCGACATCAAGCGTTTTGCGAAATCCGACTTCTATAAAGGTCTCGCCTTTT
>JAAXUU010000174.1 GCA_013335845.1 Actinomycetota bacterium | reverse complement strand
TCTATGGAACTCGGCCGAGTCGCCCCGAACGTCTCGGCGAATGTCGGCACGATATCCGGAGGCAACGCCGATAACATCATCCCCGCCGAATGTCGTGTGACCGGAGAGTGTAGGGCGCTCACCCGTGAAATCCTCGATAGGACGCGGTCGAGCTTGGAAGAGGCTATGCAGGACGCAGCGAGAGCCGGCGGAGGCAAGGTGACCACGGATTGGAAGCTCGAATACGAAGGCTTCCGGTTCGACGAAGAGGACGAGATGGTGAAGTTGGTCTGCTCGGCCGCCACGGCCATCGGACTCGAGGCACGGGTGGAGATTTCCGGTGGCGGCACCGATGCGAACATACTCTCCTCCAAAGGAGCGCGCCCTCTTGCACTCGGAACGGGCATGACAGACTTCCATGCGACTACAGAGCACATAGCTGTGCGCGATCTTGTCGATACGGCGCGCCATATCCTCGCTATCTGCTCAGCCATCGCAAGCCGATAAGCTATCATGGCCCGGACCTTCTCGGAATACCGACGTGAATACCTCGCTTATCTGGCAGTCGAGAAAGGCTCTTCGCCACTCACGACGGAGGCGTATGCGCATGACCTTTCGGCATACCTCGATTTCCTCGAATCGAGGGGTCTGGCAAACCTCGAAGAGATCACTCGTGATGCGATCGTCTCCTATCTGTCTTCTCTGAACGAGGCGGGGTATGCCCCTGCAACTATAGAGCGGCGCGCCTCGGTCCTCAAAGGTTTCCATCATTTCCTCGTACGGGAGAGCTTTACCGAGAACCATCCTACGGCGAATATGCCTCTGCCTCAAACACCGAACCACTTGCCCGATGTGCTCAGCATCGAGCAGACAGAGCGACTTCTGAGCCAATCGTTTCCTGATGGACCTATAGGGATGCGCGACCGTGCGATTCTCGAGGTTCTCTATGGCTGCGGTCTCCGCGTGAGCGAGCTCACCGGTCTCGACTTCGGTTCTCTCTTCCTCGACGAAGGGATTCTCCGCGTGCGCGGAAAAGGTAACAAAGAGCGCGTCGTCCCGATCGCAGGCATGGCCGAACTCGCTTTGAACTCCTATCTCACCGGAGCGCGCGGTTCCCTGTGCGCCTCTCTGCCGAAGCCGGATGCTGCTTCCGCTATTTTCCTCAACGCGAGGGGAGGGCGTCTTACGAGGCAAAGTGTTCAGAAGCTGGTTGCCAAATACGGCGGGAACATTGGGATTCCCGGCTTACATCCTCACACGCTTCGCCATTCCTTCGCGACGCACATGCTTTCGGGCGGCGCGGAATTACGGGCCTTGCAGGAAATCCTCGGGCACAGTGATATATCCACGACGCAGGTCTATACCCATGTCGACCGCACCCATATCCGAGAAGAGTATATGAGCGCCCATCCACGCGCACGGATGCGTTGAGCGCATCCATTTCGGTGTCTTCATCCACTCAAGACCGTTCGCCCTTGTTCCACTTCAAATCTTCTTCTCAGAGTCATCACATTTCCCGCAGTAACTAAAAAACAGTAATCACATCTGAATACAAGCGTTATCACCCCTATCTTGTGCATCGCTTTCGATGGGGCACAGCATCTTGCGTCATATCGATTCAAACTCGTAAATGCCGCCCCATATTTGCGCATTGGAGTAGCGCCAAAGTGTTGGATGATTCAATTAAAGTGTTGCGAATTGGAGGAAAATGTCATAAGATAGGCAGGCAAGAAGGGTAGATGCCCTTACTTGCGGATATACGGGAGGAGGGTGTGATGCGATTCTATGGAGAGTACCAACATAGTTTGGACTCGAAAGGACGCGTTGCATTACCCGCTCGTTTTCGCAAAGTGTTGCCGGAGTTCGGAGACCTTATCATCACGGAAGGTGCCCACGGCGCGCTGTATGTATTCACCGAGGAAGGCTTTGAAGAGTGGGTGGACAAGCATTTCGATGAGTTGGGCGGCTACAAGGAAAGTGATTTGGATCAAGAGATCAAGATGAGGAAGCTTTATGCGAAATCATCAGCTACCACTATTGACTCGGCTGGTAGGATCAATATTCCTGAGAGCAAAATCAAAGCCGCCAAACTCGACCGCGACGTCGTTATCATCGGTGTCAGGAACCGTATCGAGGTTTGGAACGCTCGAATCTGGGAGGAACACAGCAAGGCGATTCCTTCTAACGACGAACTGCTCTTCCCGTCCAAGGCGTAACGCATGAGTAGCACTTTGACACCTGAATACCGGCATACCCCCGTAATGCTGTCTGAAGTCCTCGAAGGTCTTCACCTGGAACCAGGTGAAACGTTTCTGGACTGTACACTCGGCGGAGCGGGACACTCAATTGAAGCGGCGACTATCATCGCACCAGACGGATTGCTGATCGGCATCGACCAAGACGATATGGCCTTGGAAGCTGCAGAAGAGAGGCTTTCCGCAAGCCCACTACAAACGCAGCCGCTTCTCTTAAAAGGCAATTTTGGGGACCTAGACACACTATTAATCGAAGCACAGGTCCCCTCAATTGACGCAGTTCTTTTCGATTTGGGCGTAAGTTCGCCCCAACTCGATTTTTTCGAGCGCGGCTTTTCCTATAAGGGAAATGCACGCCTTGATATGCGGATGGATCCGGGTACACAGACCAAAACAGCAGCAGAGGTCATCGCAACTTACAATGAAAAAGACCTCACCCGGATACTTCGGGCTTATGGGGAGGAGAAATGGGCATCGCGCATCGCGCAGTTCATCGTCTCTTCCCGAGAAAGCCAAGCGATAGAGACGGCGGATCAACTGGTTGAACTGATCAAGGCCGCGATACCCGCTTCGGCACGAAGAACGGGGGGACACCCCGCGAAACAAACGTTCCAGGCCTTGCGCATAGAAGTCAACGCAGAGATGGAAGTGCTCGAGCGAGGTCTTGAGGCCGCAGTGCGCTGGTTGGCACCGGGCGGTCGTATCGTGGTCATAAGCTATCACTCGTTGGAAGACCGAATCGTAAAGAGTCTGTTCTCGGAGCTGTCAAAAGGGTGTATCTGCCCACCGGACCTACCGGTCTGTGTGTGCGGAACCAAGCCGGTACTCAAGCTGGTCACGAGGAAACCTCTCGTGCCGAACGATGAAGAACTTCTCGTCAATCCGCGTGCGAAGAGCGCGAAGATACGGGTGGCAGAAAAACTATAAACAGACCGCGAGCTGCGCGGAATCATACGAAAGAGGAGGTCGGAATGGGTAGTGCGGCGCGAGCATATGATTACACCTACTCGTCGGCACAACCTCGTCGGCATCAAGTTCAACCTGATTTCCAGGTACTACCGGGTAAAGGCAAAGACAGACAAGCGGCTTTGGGTGTCTCTCCCTTCGTTATGTCCTGCTTTAGAATCGCTTTGGTCGTGACATTGACGTTGACGGCCGTTGCGCTGTGTCGAGTATGGCTCACCGCTTCGACGACTTCGATGCTCATGGCTTCCGAGGGGCTCGTGACGCAAATAGAGAGTACGCGTTCGCAAGGTGCCGACCTAGAGGTCCAGCAGTCGATCCTCGCAAACCCGACGCGTATCCAGACCCTTGCCTCGGAAAATCTCGCAATGGGTCCTGCCTCGGATGTCTCCTATCTCAGTATGGCGGATAGCGCACTGGCAACGGACGCTTCGGGGAGCCTTTCATTATCGGGAAGTCTGGCTGCACTCGACGCCTCGGCTGCTCCCGATGCACTGTTGGCTGATGCATCCGATACGCCGGTGGCCGAATAGGTGCACGTATCATGACGCCACGTAATCACCCAAGATCGCAAAACCGTGCGGCAAGGGCTCAGGCTAAATCTTCAAGCAGAGACTGGGGAATACTGGTCTTTTTTGTTGTAGTGGCCTGTGTGCTTGTCGGAAAGCTTTTCTATGTGCAGGTCGTAAAGGCGAGCGAGTACACGGAAGCGGCCAAAGAGACCAGGACGAGCGACATCGTTCTTTCGGCACGTCGTGGCACTATATACGATCGCAACGGAAACGTGCTCGCCACGAGTGTCGACGCGACGACGATCTACGCGAACCCCCAAGAGATAACCGATCCGGCGGCATGCGCACAACAACTCGTCACTCTTCTCGGTGGAGATGTGGCCGAGTACACCGAGAAACTCTCGAGAGAGGATTCGTCTTTCGTCTATATCGTCCGAAAGGCCGATGTCGCCGCAGCGGAATCCGTCCAAGCCCTCGGTTTGCAGGGGATATATTTCCTCGATGACTCCAAGCGCG
>JAAXUU010000015.1 GCA_013335845.1 Actinomycetota bacterium | reverse complement strand
GTTAGGCCTGACGTGGTTCTTTACGAGGAGCCGCTCGATGAGCGATCGATCAAGCGGGCTATCCGGGCGATATCCGGAGCAGACATACTGATAGTCGCAGGCACTTCGCTTTCTGTGTATCCCGCCGCGGGTTTCCTCGATTACTTCAGAGGAGCTTTACTCGCGATCATCAATCGCACGCCGACGCCACTCGATCTTCAAGCCGATCTTGTGATAGAGGGAAGCGTAGGCGAGGTTCTTGACTGGTGATTCAACCGGGTCCCGTTGCTACAGTAGCTCCAAGCCGATCGGGCAATGGTCGCTTCCGAAGATATCCGAGTAGATAACGGCGCTGGAAAGCCGCGATTCCAAATCACGCGACGCGAGGAAGTAGTCGATGCGCCATCCTGCGTTCGTGTCGCGTGCTCGCGTGCGATACGACCACCAGGAATACGCGCTGTCCAAGTCCGGATGGAAATAGCGGAAGGTATCGATGAATCCGGCATCGAGAAGCTCTTGGAACTTCCCGCGTTCCTCATCTGAGAACCCTGCATTGCCCCGGTTCGGTCCCGGGTGCCTCAGGTCGATCTCCTTGTGCGCGACATTGAGATCCCCACACACGATGACGCCTTTATCCTTGTTGAGGTCCACGAGGAAGATGCGTAGCCTCTCTTCGAATCCCATGCGGAAGTCGATTCGTGCAAGCCCGTCTTGGGCGTTAGGGGAGTAGATACACACGAACCAGAAATCCTCGAACTCAAGCGCACAGATACGCCCTTCATCATCGATTTCATCCTCGCTGAACCCATGCAGCACGCGCAACGGTTCCGTCTTCGTGAATACCGCAGTGCCGGAGTACCCCTTTTTGAGGGCGTAGCTCCAGTATTCCCTGTATTGGGGCAGGTCTAAAGTGGCCTGTCCTTCTTGGAGTTTTGTTTCTTGCAGGGCGAAGATGTCGGCATCGATTCCGCGGGCTATATCCTCGAAACCTTTCCCGAGAATGGCGCGAAGGCCGTTGACATTCCAAGAAACCAGTCTCATTGCATTCCTCCATCAGGCTCGAAGTAGTTACGGTCATGCACCGATGCTGCCCAGAAATAGAGCGAGGCGACGGTCCCGCAGGGGTAATAGCTGTCTGCCAGGTGCTCGAAACGCCGCCTGGACAGTACTTCTGCGCGGTAGATGTACATCATACCGCGTCGTATCGCCAGGTCACCCCAGCTCACCACATGTTTTCTTCGGAGTGAGAAGATCATGAGCATCTCGGCTGTCCAAACCCCGATACCCGGTAAGGCGACCAGTTCTTCCCGGATTGCTTCGTCGGACATCGTCTCGAAGGATTCAAGTCGGAGTCGACCCTCTGCAACGGCATCGGCGACTTCTTTGATGTAGTTGGCTTTCCGCATGGTCATGCCGCATTTCTGAATATCCTCAAAGCTGGTGCTCTGTATGCTTTCCGGAGTGACCGCATAAAGAAGGTTTTGAAGCCGGGACCATATCGTCGAAAGGGCTTTGCTCGATATCTGCTGCCCGACGATGCAGCTGATAAGGGCTTCGAAGGGTTCGCTCATAGCAGACCGTTCGATGAAGCCGAGAAGCTCGACGGCCCGGGCAAAAGAGTCATCGCAACTTGCGAGATACGTCGTTTCGACCTCGTCGTACGTGAGGCACGAGGGCGCGCTGATATGAATAGGGTGCACCGCCTCGAGCGTCCGCACAAACGAGGCGACCCGTTGGTTCGGTGTCGACGGAAGGCGTTTGGGCACGAGGCGGTGACACGGCACAAGAAGGGGCAGAGGGTGATCTGCCAATGCTTTCCCGATCTGCAGCGAGTTCAAATCGAGCCTGGCTCCCGCATCGCCCAGGGTGCAGGTTTCTCCATACGCGAGCTGTGTGACGAAGTCGTCAACCTTACGGGCGCTTTCTGTTCTGCTGCGTGTCAGAGGCAGGTCGAACGTCTGGCGTTTCTTGGCAAGGAAGTCGTCGATCTGGCGGAAGGCTTCCCGGGACAGCTCGGTATCGGGAGGGAGGCAGCATGCCTTTGGTGGGATGGCGTGCTCGAAGTAGACGCGTTCGATCGAGCCGTTATTCTCGGCGAGGGCTATGCGCCCGATGCGCGTCTGTTTGGTGGCCAGTGGTATGTCTGTCAATGCATCGAACATGGCGGCCCTTCGATCGATAGCTTCAATCAATTCCTGCCTTTTACGTGGATGTCGTGATTGTACCGCGTTACCTATGTCTATAATTGGCTCACGCATGAAATTTGTCGGATAGCAGCGCTATGACGGAAGGAGTCGCTGTGGATCAAAATATGATCGAAGAGGGCGTTCGTATGATTCTCGAGGGAGTGGGCGAGGACCCGAACCGAGAAGGTCTGCTCAAAACACCGTCCCGCGTGGCTAAGATGTACGAAGAGATATTCGCCGGGATGCACCAAGACCCTGCGGAACTTTTCGAAGTGATGTTCAACGAAGGACATCGTGAGATGGTTATCGTGAAAGATATACCCATATATTCCATGTGCGAGCATCATCTGTTGCCGTTCTACGGCGTCGCCCATGTCGCATATGTTCCCGGACCCGAAGGACAGATCTGCGGCATCTCGAAGCTCGCCCGTTTGGTCGATGTATTCGCGCGTCGTCCGCAGGTTCAAGAACGTCTGACGTCCCAGGTGGCCGATACCATGGTGGAGTACCTGAACCCATCAGGTGTTCTGGTCGTCATCGAGGCGGAGCACATGTGCATGACCATGCGCGGAGTCAAGAAAGCCGGTTCTAAAACCACAACCAGTGCGGTGCGCGGTCTCTTCGAAAGCTCGCATGTGACTCGTGACGAAGCGATGTCGCTCATATTCAGTAAGTAGCGTGATTCGATGAAGCGTATTCAAGAATGGCAGTGCGGAAGATTCCGCTTCGATACATCACAACCTATCGTCATGGGCATTCTGAACCAGACGCCCGATTCGTTTTCCGACGGAGGTTGTTATAACGCTCTGGACATCGGCCTCGAGCATGCACAGCGTAGGCTCGATGAGGGTGCCGTCATAATCGACGTGGGAGGAGAGTCCACACGCCCCGGTTCCGACGAGGTTTCCATCGAAGAGGAGTCCGCCCGCGTTCTCCCGATCGTGCGCGCGCTTGCCGATAAGGGCGTGGCTGTGTCTATCGACACACGACATGCGGCGGTTGCCCGTGCCTGCGTCGAGGTGGGAGCTGTGATAATCAACGATGTCTCCGGGTTCCGCGACGAGGATATGCGAGCTGTGGCAGCTTCCTGTGATGCCGGGCTTGTCGTCATGCATATGGCAGGCGAGCCGAAAACCATGCAAGACGATCCGACCTACGAGAATGTCGTGCTCGAAGTGCGCGACTATCTGCTTGCACAGGCGGCTAAACTCGAAGCGCTCGGGGTTGCACCCGAAAGGATCTGCCTCGACCCGGGATTCGGGTTCGGTAAGAATGCCGAGCATAACTGGGAGATGTTGGCTGGTTATAACGCGTTCGCGGAAGACGGCTATCCCTACATGGTCGCAGCTTCACGGAAGAATTTCATCGGCGTACTCTATGGGGGCGAGAAGCCTCGTGATCGCGTGTGGGCCTCTGTCGCTGTTTCAGTGCGCGCCGTCGAACAAGGCGCCTTCATCACCCGCGTCCATGATGTGGCGCAGACTATCGAGGCGTTCTCATATCTGAAGCGCCCTTTATCCCGTGCGTATATCGCGATGGGGTCGAATACGGGCGATCGCCTTGCAGAGCTGCAGAAAGCGGCAGACGGAATAGCCGCTCTACCTGCAACACGCCTGATTGCCGCCTCTACGGTGTATGAAAGTGAACCTGCGTATTTCGATGATCAAGCGACGTTTGCGAACGCCGTGCTCGAAATCGAGACACGCTTGCATCCTCAGGTTCTGCTGGTAGAACTGCAGCGCTTGGAGCGGGCAGCGGGGCGTATCCGTACGTTCAAGAATGCTCCGCGCACACTCGATCTCGACATCCTCGATTACACCGATACAGTCTGGAATGACGATCTTCTCGTTTTGCCGCATCCGCTTGCTCTTGAGCGTGATTTCGTGGTGACCCCTTTGCTTGAGCTTGATCCGGTGTGTGAACTTGCAGACGGCACTGCTGTAACCCGTGATGGGATACGGTATGGAGCCATCATCGGCACGCTCGATATGCTTGACCTGCAGGAATCTTAACGACGTGATACTGTCGACTGATATCGTCTCGAAACTCAAAGTGCGCGGTTGTGAGATCGTAGTCCGCGAGGTAACCGGGTCGACGAACGATGATGCCAAGGAGCTCGCACGTTCGGGTGCTCCCGAGAAGACCGTCGTGGTCGCAACCCGACAGCTTGCCGGGCGAGGTCGTCTTGGGCGCACATGGGTATCGCCTGAGGGCGGCTTATACATTTCGTTCGTATTCCGCCCGCAAGCCGGCTTTGAGGCGATCAGTTCGCTGGGGCTCGTGCTCGGGTTGGGTGTGCTCGATGCCCTGTACTGCTTAGGGGCGAAGCAGACTCAGCTCAAGTGGCCGAACGATATAGTAGCGCCCCAAGGTAAGCTTTGTGGGATACTGACGGAAACGGTCTGCCGCGCATCACGTGTTGAAGCGATTATCGTAGGTATGGGCATCAACGTGAACCGCTCGCTTGAAACGCCTACGGGTGTCACCACCCTCAGCGACCTTCTCGGGGAGGAACAGGATCTAGCCGGAATCGCGGCAGCGCTCATCGATGGAGTATGTTCCATCTATGAAGAGTGGCTTGCCTGTGCTTCCGATTTCGGGTGTTTTTCAGCGCGTTATACGGATGCGCTTGTCATTATGGGCGAGGAAGTATGTGTGCGGAGAATCGACGGGCACGTCGAAGCACGGGGGCTCGTGAAGGGTGTCGATAGTATGGGGCGCTTACTCGTCGGAGATGCTGCCGTAGTAGCAGGGGATGTCACTCTGCGCGAAGTTTGATGCGATTGGGGTTTTGGGTATGGCGGGGAAACTCAGTATGGTGGCGACGCCCATCGGCAATCTGGCCGACATCTCGAGGCGCGCCCTGGACGTATTGAACGCCGCCGATACGATCTTGGCTGAAGACACGCGCGTCACGTCCAAACTGTTGTCACATTACAAGATATCCACGCGCATCGAGCGCTGTGATGAGAACACGATCTTCGCTCGAACGCCCGTCTTGTTGGAGCGCATGGATGCGGGGGAGACCTTCGCTTTCTGCTCCGATGCAGGCACGCCGGGCGTGAGCGACCCCGGAGCCTATCTGGTTGCCGCAGCGCATGCCCATGACCTCGAAGTCGAGGTCATACCGGGTGCGAGCGCGGTGACGACGGCCTATGTCGCAAGCGGATTCGCTGCACCCTCGTTTTATTTCGGTGGTTTCCTGCCGCGAAAAGCAGGGGAGCGCGAAAAGCTGTTCTCAACCCTCAAAACACTCGACGCCGCCCTCATATTCTATGAGTCACCGCATCGCTGCGTCGCTTCGCTCAAAGCAATAGCCGAGGCGTTCCCGACAAGGGAAGCCTGCATGGCGCGTGAACTCACCAAGTTGCACGAAGAAGTGTTGCGGGGCAAAGCGGCTTCATTGGTGGAACAGTTGACGAGTAGGGAAGGCTCTCTCAAAGGTGAGGTCGTCCTGCTCATCGGGCCGCCGACGAAGGAGGAGACGTTCGTCGCTCCGGGGGGCGACGAGGTGGTTTCACGGATACGCGAATTGTTGACATCGGGTATGTCGAAGAGCGCCGCTGTGAAGCAGGTTGCCTCGGAGTTCGGTGTTTCCAAGAATTCCCTCTATGATGTCGTACATGGAATGGGTGAATGACCCTGCGTACTGCATGATGCGGGATGTGTCATGTGGAACACCCTTGCCTCGTTCTAGCCGTAAGGTTCAATTGAATTTCGGTAAACGATTGAGAAGCGCTCTAAAGAAAAGAGACCGTATTATGAGTAAGAATATTCTGGTTGTGACCGGCAGCCCTAGAGTGGGCGGCAATAGCGATATCTTGGCCGATGCGTTCATCAAAGGAGCCGAGAGTGCCGGCAACACAGTATCGCGCATCAACGCCGGCCGCATGAAGATCAGCGGGTGTATCGGTTGCGAATATTGTTTCGAACACGAGGGGACCTGTTGCCGGAAAGACGATATGACTCCCATCTATGACATGCTTATGGAGAATACGGTACTCATCTATGTAAGTCCGATCTACAATTTCGAGGTGACCTCGCAAATCAAAGCGTTTCAAGACCGCATGTTCTGCGGGATGGTAAAGCACTTTCCGATAAAGCAGACCGCCTTCCTTACCGTCTTCGAGGATAAGGACCCAACTATCGTCGAGCCGGCTGTCGCACGTTATCGCAAATCGAGTGCTTACTGCGGCTGGGAGGACTTGGGGGTCGTCGCCGTACACGGCACCTACAAGAAAGGCGCAATCGTCGGTAATTCTAAACTGGATGAAGCATATAGGCTCGGTGCATCGATTGTCTGACATCACGGATTCGATCGTTCCCCCGACGAGAGCGCGGGATGACGTCTCTGGGGATTAGCGGTAGGTTTGCAGACACCGTCGATCGATATCGTGACTTACACCGCGAATACTATCTCCCTGTTGGCATTCGCATGCTCGTTTGCCTGAACTCGCGTTATAATTCGAATTTAGGCAAAGTCCCTTATATTCGACGGCTGTGATGCATCATCAGTATCCATAGCCCAACACTTGGAGAAGCACGATGGAAAAACCGACGTATTATCTGACGACCCCCATCTACTATGTCAACGCTATACCGCATCTCGGTACGGCATACACCACGATCGCAAGTGATGCGATGGCACGCTGGCAGCGTATGGATGGGCGCGACGTTTTCTTCCTCACCGGTCTGGATGAGCACGGCCAGAAAGTGGCCCAATCCGCAGAGCGCGCCGGCATCTCCCCGCAACAGTGGTGTGACGAGATCGCTCCGAAGTTCCAAGACACATGGAAGGCTCTGGGCATCACGAACGACGATTTCATCCGCACGACCGACGAGCGTCATATGCGTGGCGTGCAGGCATTCTGGACCGAGCTCTTCGAGAAGGGCTACCTTTACAAGGATACCTACGATGGTTGGTACTGTGTTCCCGATGAGACCTTCTTCACCCAGGACCAGCTTGTCGATGGGAAGTGTCCTGACTGCGGGCGCAGCGTCGAATTCGTCCACGAAGAGAACTGGTTCTTCAAGTTGTCCGAGTTCGCAGATAAACTACTCGACTACTATGAGGAGAAACCCGATTTCATCTGCCCGGAGACGCGCAGGAACGAAGTGGTCTCCTTTGTCAAAGGAGGGCTCAAGGACCTCTCGATCTCACGTACGACGTTCGACTGGGGTGTGCCTATCCCGTTCGACGAAGGCCATGTCACCTATGTCTGGATCGATGCTCTTCTGAACTACATCACCGCTATCGGATACGGCGGAACGGAAGAGGAGCAGGCGAAGTTCGATCATTATTGGCCCGCTGATGTGCACTTCGTTGGTAAGGATATCATCCGCTTCCATTGCGTGATCTGGCCTGCCATGCTCATGGCAGCCGGTCTGCCTATCCCCAAAAAGGTGTTCGCCCATGGCTTCCTTCTCACCAAGGGTGAGAAAATGAGCAAGTCCCGTGGCAATGCGGTGTCGCCCCGTGACCTGACGGAGATCTTCGGCGTGGATGCCTATCGCTACTATTTCTTGAGTGACGTGCAGTTCGGTGCCGATGGGTCGATCTCCATGGAGCGCATGGTGCAGGTCTACAACGCCGATCTCGCCAACAGTTGGGGCAATCTCTGTTCACGGGTGCTCAATATGTGCGGTAAATACTTCGATGGCAAGGTTCCGGCCTTCCCCGAAAGCCAGGTTGGGGCGCCGAATCCTCTGCGCGACATCGCCGAGGGTATCTACGGATCCTACCATGCCGCTATGGATGCTATCGATTACTCGAGCGCAGTGCAAGCGGTTGGGGAGCTCTGTGCCCGCGCGAATCTCTACGTCGAGGAATCGGCTCCGTGGAACCTCGCGAAGAGCGATGAGACGGCCGATGAACTCGCGGCAGTCATTTACAGTGCCCTTGAAGCCATCCGTATCATGGCGCTATTCTATGCACCTTTCATGCCTGAGACATCCGACGAGGTCTTGGCGCGTCTCTCGTTGGATGGTGTAGCTACCATCGAAAGCGTGAAAGAAGCATGCACATGGGGTGGTTTGCCTGCGGGTAATACGGTTACGAAAGGCGATGCGCTCTTCCCGCGCCTCGACATCTCGGACATCACGTTGGAAGAGATGTAGAATTGGAAGAGATGTAGATATGCGCCCCTGCGAACTGACCTCCCAGGAATCGGAAGCCCGGCTCATCCGCGATCCCTTGTTTCGGAATGCGAAGGGGACGGTGAGAGAAGCTCCGGTCATGCCGGCGAGCGTGGCTGATACGCACGCCCACCTCGACATGCTGTCCGATCCCGGTCTGTCGCTTGCTCGCTGCTCCGCTGCGCATCTTGATTTCGTGGTGACCGTAGTCGACCCGAGCGAAGACCACGAGACGTACGCGAAACTCGCGATGTGGCGTGAAGATGCCCAGAGGCGATTCGATGCTTGGGATCATGACGGGGTAACGGCGCTGGACGGGCGCGGTGCTGCGACGCTTCAGGTTCCGCCGGTGCGTGTTCTTCTCGGTGTGCATCCGCACAATGCGAAGGGCTACACGAAAAGCTGCGAGCAGACGCTTATCAAGTTCGCGGCGCACCCCCTTACTGCGGGAATCGGTGAGATCGGTCTCGATTATCATTATGATTTCTCGCCGCGCGCTCTTCAGCGAGAGGTTTTCGCGCGACAGGTGGAACTGGCGCAGAAGATGAAGCTTCCCATCGCGCTTCACTTGCGTGAGGCGCACGACGAGGGTCTAGCTATCCTGCAACGCGAAGGTGTGCCCGAAGCGGGCTGTGTGCTCCACTGTTTCAATCTCGATTATGAGACGCTCAAGCCGTTTTTGGACCTAGGCTGTTATATAGCTTTCGGTGGACCGCTTACCTTCAAGAAGAGCCACGAAGTTCGCGACGCTGCGACGCGTGTACCGCTTGATAGACTGCTTACCGAGACCGATGCTCCTTATATGTCGCCAGAGCCCTTACGTGGCATGCCTTGTGGTCCGGAGCACACGATATTCACAGCGGACATGCTCTATCGAACATACAGCGACGCTCACCCCGAATACGCCGATAAAGCCGGCTTCTTGCAGGCGGTGTTCGATAACGCTCTTGGCATCTTGGATCGCGAGCCCAGTATGTGGCAATGCGACGAACATGCCGTGCAGATGCTTTTCGAACAAGCGCGGGCTTGCATAAGTGACGAGGAAGCGCGTAAGCTTTACGAGGAATGCTCTTCAAACGAGGAGGAATAATGGACGCTTTATCTCCCAAGATCCTACTACTTTGCGGTTCGCCGCGTGACGGTTCGACCAATTATCTGGCGAGTCTTATCGCCCGTGGTATCGAAGAAGCGGGCGGCACCCCGACCTTGTTCCGATTGTCCGAGCATACAGTGATCGGGTGTGATGCATGCGATGTCTGTCAATCGACGGGAACGTGCGTCAAAACCGCCGGAGGTTTTGACGATTTCGGGGAGTTCGAGGAACTCCTCTTCGACGCAGATATGTTCGTGGTGGTGACACCGGTCTATTTCGCGAATGTGCCTTCGTATCTCAAGGCGCTCTACGATCGCTTCCAAACCTATTGGGCGCGCCGCTATATATTGGGCAATCCTGTCGAACCCAAGCGTCCCGGAGCTCTCTTCATCGTAGGCGGTGGCGGTGACCCCTTCGGGTACGAGCCGGTCATCATCACAACGCGAAGTGTGATGAACGTCGCGGGATTCTCTTTGGGCAACATCTACGACTATATCGGTTTCAGCAAAGACGATAAGGATGCGGAAAAAGAAGCGAAAGCGGTCGAGGACGGACGAGGATTGGTCGAATACTACAAAGGCTTGAATACATGACGACTTCGTACCTAGCTTCAATCGGGGCGACGCGCGATGTACTCATGCGGCATGGTCTCGCGACCAAGAAAGCCCTAGGGCAGCACTTCCTAGTCGATGACAACATCATCAGGCGTATCGTCTCGCTCGCGAATCCTGCCCAGGATGATATCCTGCTCGAAGTAGGTCCCGGAATCGGGACGCTCACGGTCGCCCTTCTGCCTCTGTGTCGCTCTCTTATCGCGATCGAGCGCGACCGCGACCTTTACCCCGTGCTTGCCGAAACATGCGCGCAGGATAGCGAGAAATTCGAACTCATAAAAAACGACGCCTTACTCGTCAGCCGAGAAGACCTCATGGATGTAGCTCCGTATGGTTTGCCGTCGATGATGGTGGCGAACCTTCCCTATGCGGTGGCGGCGACCATCGTGCTCGACTACTTCGAGCGCTTCGATTTCCTCCGGAGTGCGACGATTATGGTGCAGAAAGAAGTAGCCGACCGCATGGCGGCGAACCCGGGCACTAAAGACTATGGGGCCTATACGATCAAGCTCCGCCTTCGCGCGAAGATCACAGGGCGCTTCGAGGTGAGCCCCCGCTGTTTCTTCCCTCCACCACGAGTCGAGAGCGCGGTCATACGCATGGAGCGTACGATTCCTGAATTCGAAGGCGCTCCTGCATCTGCGGAGCTCATACGTGCAGCCGCTACGGCTGCCGATGCTGCATTCACCCAGCGTCGCAAGAACATCCGCAATTCGATGGGGGCATACCTCTCTTCGCGTCTATCGGCGAAGGAAGCGGTGGATGGAATTCTTGAACAGGCCGGAATAGCACCTACGCTACGGGTGGAAACGTTGGAAGTCGATGATTTCCTGCGCCTCGGTCAAGCTTTGATCGACCACAAAGCGCTCTGACACGAAATCCCTTTTTTCGACCGCTTCGACCCTTCGAAGAGTTTCCCAAAGCGGTAATTATATGAATTAGAGATATGTCACGGAATTCGTGCTATAATTCTAGTTTGTTTGTATCCGGAAGGAATGGTGTATGGAACTCTCAAAACAAGCAGCACTGGTTGATGATATTCATATGAGGCTCAAAGAGTTCACGGGAAAGCGTCTTAAGCTTCGTGCGAACATGGGACGCTCGAAGATTATAGAGCGTGAAGGCACTCTTATTCAAGCCCATCCTCAGCTTTTTATCGTAGAAGTCGACGAAAAACGAGGACGCACGGCGCGCCAGTCGTATCAGTATGTCGATGTGCTTACCGGCACGGTCGAACTCACCGATGCGTCAAACGGAGAACCCTTGTTCCCGGCCCTTGATACCATCTAGTATGTCATAATCTAGTGCATTGAATCGAGCGCGCAGCTTTGCGCGCTATTTGTTTGGGAGGAATCCATGATCCGTCGCACCATCGCTGTCAGTTCTCCTGCAAAAGTCAATCTTTTCCTTGGCGTCGGTGAACGCGGGGACGACGGATATCATGAACTGGAAACGATCCTGCAGTGTCTGGATTTCTGTGACATCCTCACA
Source organism: Actinomycetota bacterium (assembly GCA_013335845.1). Classification (GTDB taxonomy): domain Bacteria; phylum Actinomycetota; class Coriobacteriia; order Coriobacteriales; family RUG844; genus JAAXUU01. The sequence continues at coordinate 390 of JAAXUU010000015.1, read as the reverse complement.
TTCGAACTGCATGACGAAGGCTCAAAGCGCGGTCTCATCTCACTCACCTGCACTCCTTCGTTGGAAATCCCCCAAGAAAACAATCTTGCGTATCGCGCGACCGCTGCTTTTGTCGAAACCTTCGGTTGCGACCCTTTGCCGGACGGTTCGGGCATCTCTATACGGATCGAAAAGAACATTCCGTCGCAAGCCGGTTTCGGGGGTGGCTCCTCCAACGCCGCAGCGGCTCTGCTCGCATGTGCGAAGGTCTGGGGCATCGACCCTCTCGGAGAAGAATGCCTGCGCCTCGCACGAAGTCTCGGCGCCGACGTACCCTTCTTCCTGTACGGCGGTTGCGCCTATATGGTGGGGAGGGGCGATATCCTGAGAGGGCGTATCGAACCGCTCGAT
>JAAXUU010000173.1 GCA_013335845.1 Actinomycetota bacterium | reverse complement strand
CATCTGCCTCGATAGCCCCAACTCCCAGAACTGCATAGACGCCATGCAGTTCTGCAACAAGCCGGGTATCATCAACTCCGTATCGATGGAAGGCGACAAGATCGACGTCGTATTCCCCGCTATCGCCGACTCAACCTGGGGTGTCATCGCCCTTCTCTGCGACGACAACGGTATCCCCAAGGACGCTGCCGGACGTATCGAAGTCTTCAAGCAGATCATGGTTCGCGCAGAAGAGTTCGGCATCAAACCAAACCGCATCTACGTCGATCCGTTGGTAGAGACCCTCGGCGCCAACGACCAGAGCCTCGTCGTCTTCGCAGAAGTATGCCGTGAGGTCAAGAAATTGTATCCCGATGTACACATCACCAGCGGTCTTTCGAACATCTCGTTCGGTCTGCCGGTTCGCAAGATGATCAACATGGGCTTCATGGTCCTCGCGATGGAAGCGGGCATGGACAGTGCCATCATCGACCCGACCAACCGTGACTTGATGGGTCTGATCTACGCCACACCGGCACTTCTCGGTGACGATGAGTACTGCCTTGAATACATCGAAGGATATCGTGACAACCTCTTCGGACCTGTACAGGCTTAATCTATAGGTTTGAACCGAGTCTCGATAGAGACGCGTTCTACATCCCCCTGCATCGTGATTTCGCTACGATGCAGGGGGATTTTTTGTCTTCAGCTATCAGATGAACATACCAAGCGCGAAATGCATATGAAGAGCGTACATAGAGCTATTTCATCTTGGATGGAACAGGCCGATTCGGCTTGTCGACGCGCGTGTCGCCGGAAGGCGATGCAAAAAAGGAGCTGACACCGAAAGATTTCCGATGCCAGCCCACAAGAAACGCCTCTTACTTTAGTTTCAACCCTACCCATTTGGTCGCAGCTCTCTGTACCGAAGGGCTTCAACCGACTACCCGGCAGGAGAGAAGTACCTACATAGGACGCGGTGCGTCGTCGGCAGGCTTGGGGCCTTCCTTGAACTCCACGTCGGGCTCGACACCCGGCAGCCATTCGCGGCGGCAGTATCCGTCACGGCCATGGACGTTGTTGCTCCAGGGGCTCTTCGCGAAGTTGGTCCAGTTGTTGGGCGGAACAACGTAATCGTCAAGCATACCCTCGTCGCCGTAGTTCTTCAAACGGTAGTAGGCCTTGAACCAGATGCAGTAACGCTCGCCCGGATAGACCTCACACCAACCGTCTTTGCTTCCACCGCACGGTCCGTTACGCTGGCACTTGGGACAGTTCACCATCGGGCAGGTGTAGGCGGTCGCGTACAGACCGCAGTCGCCGCAGTCCATGCACTCATAGAGAGCGACCTTGGACATATGCTCTACTGCATGGTGACGCAGAACGCCCTTCTTCTTCTCTCTCCACTTGATGAAGCTCGTGAATATCGGATTCACACCCTTGTTGGGGATGAACACGAGGTGGTGGAAGGTGCGGGATAGGCGATAGTTGCCGCGGATGGCCTTATCGGAGCGCAGGTCGACGCGAGGTGATTCCTCGTGGATGTTGAGTCCGGTGGAAGAATCGCCTTTGTAGTAGTAGAAGCAGTTCTTCTGGGCGAAGTTGAGTTCAGGTGCATACTTCTCCCAATCTGCCTCGAAACCGTCGGCAAGCTCGAGGATATGAGACACCATATCAGCTGTCAGGTTCATGCCTCCGATATGGACACCGGCATAGCCGAGTCCCTTGGAGATGGCGATCATCTTCGCTGCGCGGACGAGACGGGCTTCCTTGCCCTTGTCCTCGGCTTGTGCTTCTTGCCTCAAGACCTCGACGAATTCATCGGTGACGTCGCAACCGGGGATGCCGCCCGAGTTCATGGTCTTACCCACGCCGTAGCTCAAGACGTAGATGTTGGCGATGACCGGGACGTCGAGGTTGTGATCTTTCATCCACCACAGGAGCTCCTGGATCTTGCGGGCGTCGTAACCGACTTGGTTGATGATGAACTTGGCACCGGCAAAGACCTTCTTCTCCAGCTTGAAGTACTGGGTCAAGGTCTCGCCCTCGGTCCACTTGAAAGGACTCACGACAGCGCCGGGAAGGAAGTTCGTCGGCTTGGTCTTGTCGATCTCACCCTTGCGGTTGGGATACCCCATCCCTCGGTTCATGTTGCCGACCATTTCGAGGAGCTGTACCGGATCGAGGTCGAAGACGGGCCTCGGGCGGCCGTTCCATCCCGTTACAGGGTAGTCCCCCGACATGCACAGGACGTTTTGGATACCATGGCGCTCCATCGCATAGAGCTGGCTCTCGAACTGGTTGCGGTTACGATCCTTACAGCTCAGATGCACGAGAGGTGTGATACCCTCGGCTACCAGATCCTGAGCGAGTGCCTCGGGTAAGAGGGCGGGGTTCCCACCGGGGTTATCGGTGATGGAGAGTGCGTGCACCCTACCGGTCGCCCACATCTTCTTTCCCTCTTCAAGCTCGTGAGCTTGCATCGCTTCGTTCGCGCCACGACCGGGAATCAATTCGCAGGTGACGACGAATTCCCCTCTCTTCAGCGCTTCTGCTAATTGATTTTCCATCATGACCTCTGTTTTCTACTGAGAATACTCTTGCCATTCAGCAAGATAGCGGCGCCAAAGCTATTCGATCAGCCATCGGCACCGCTATCTTCAGCGCACAATTATAGGATGCGCCTCGTTCAAAATCTCACCTTGGTTGGAGCAACCGAAGGTATCTAGACTAACCTTTAACGAGCTCAGCGGCCTTGCTAGCTGCGGAACCGGCGTCGCCTGTGTATGCGTCAGCACCGATCTCATCGGCGAATTCCTGGGTTACAGGAGCGCCACCGACCATGATCTTGACCTTGTCGCGAAGACCGGCCTCTACGACGGCCTTGATGGTGCCCTCGAGAGCGGGCATCGTGGTGGTGAGAAGAGCGGAGAGACAAAGAACGTCTACATCGCCATGCTCCTTGAGGTAATCGACGAAGACTTCAGGCGCAACATCGACGCCGAGGTCGACGACTTCGAAGCCCTTGCCCTCGATCATCATGCGGACGAGATTCTTTCCGATATCGTGCATGTCGCCCTTGACGGTACCGATAACGGCTTTGCCGAGAGGCTCGGTGCCCTCAGAAGCCAAGTAGGGCTTGAGGATATCGGTTGCGGCGGCCATAGCGCGAGCGGCGACCAACATCTCGGGGACGAAGATCTCGTTCTTGCTGAACTTGTCACCGACGATGTCCATGGCGGAGATGAGACCGTCATTGAGGATTGCGTTGGGATCGACGCCCTCTGCGATGGCCTGTTCTACCAAAGGCACTACTTCCTTTTTCTTGCCGCGCTGTACTGCACTGGAGATATCTTCCAAGATAGCCATATTGAGTCCTTTCGTTACATAGATATAAAAAACTCCTATCACTTTGCTCAGCAATTGTAACACCGCCGCCCAGTAAAATCACTAGTACCCCGCGCACAAAATCACGGTGACGAACCAAGCTGCGCCATAGAATGTACGACCTTTGATCGGCAGGAAACACGAATGGATATCTTCTATGACGCCAGTATGTACCCTGTTTCCGAATCCGCCGTTTCGTTTGGTTCTCTATTGAAAATATTCGTGTATTTCCTGTCTTTCCGTAGTCCCTAAGCGAAAAACGTATATACTTGCAAAATCTTATTTGAAAATATCATCGTTACTCGCGCAAGGACGCCGCTTGGGTAGCAGACCTTATCTTTGCCGTCCGACTTGCTTATACTACTAAATAAAACCGAACTCGATGCTTTGCATGCATACATGAAGTTGAATCAGGAAGAACTAAAGGAGGCTTTTGTAAAATGCAGATAAAACTATTCGCCGATAATGCGCTGAAACTGGTAGACGTTAAGGAAGGGCAGTCGGTCCTTGATGTTCTGCAGGAGCAGCAGCTAGCCTTTCCCGCACCCTGCGGTGGAGCAGGTACGTGCGGCAAGTGCCTCGTCTTGATCAAGGATTCGACGGGACTCGGCTATAAAAAAGCCTGTCAAACAGATGTCGAAGAGGGCATGGAGATAATCGTCGAGAAAAAAGGGGCGATCGAAGTCAAAGAAGAAGGGCTGACCTCCTCCTTCACATTTGACGATCCGCTACCCGGAGCTTACGGTGTCGCTATCGATGTTGGAACTACCACTATCGTATGCCACTTGCACGAATTGACGACCGGAAAGCGTCTTGCAAGTGCGAGTCGCGCCAATCCACAGGTCGTTTTCGGCGGTGACGTAATCAGCCGCATCACCGCGTCC
>JAAXUU010000172.1 GCA_013335845.1 Actinomycetota bacterium | reverse complement strand
CTCCATGGTTGATTTCAAAGGTGAAATCTGTATAATTCCACCCAATTCATTTGCATTAGCCCGCACAGTCGAATACTTTCGCATTCCGCGCGGCGTCCTGACCATTTGCGTGGGCAAAAGCACGTATGCACGCTGCGGCATCATCGTCAATGTGACCCCTTTTGAACCGGAATGGGAGGGCTTTGTCACCCTGGAAATCTCTCACACCTCCCCGCTGCCCGCCCGCATCAGACCACGCCGCTTTACGACATCATGGTGCGCGACACCAATGCGGTCATGGGCGATTCATGGGGCTTGGAAACCCCGCTTTGGTTCGCCCCCAAAGGCACTGAGGCCAAAGGCCAGGCCCGCCATGCCCCGCACCGCGAAAAAGGGGGCCGCGATCACGGGCACCATGGCCACGTAGCGCAGGAGCCAGCCCCAGCCAAAGGTCTTTACAATTGAGTGCTTGTTTACCAGGCGCTTGCCCAGGGGCAGGAAGAAGTAGGTGGCGTAGCCAAAGGAGTTGAGGAGGCCCACAAAGCTGTCCGAGGCCCCCAGGCGCAGGGCAAAGAGGGTTATGAAGGAGCCCGAGAGGAGGACGAAGGAGAAGGAGTTCATGGTGTTGAAGACGTAGAAGCTCGAGCGGGCCTTCTTTTGCCGGGCGGGGGAGAGGGCTTGGGCCATGGCTTTAGGGCTGGGCCTTGAGGCCCTGGATCAGGACCCTGGTGGCCTCCATGGTGTCCTCGTAGGAGAAGGTGGAGAAGATGGAGGACTGGATCACATAGGCCTCCACCAGGGAGAAGAGGGCGTAGGCCATGGGTCCGGACTTGACGGGCTTGAGCTCCCCGGAGGCCATGCCTTCCTCCAGGACGTGCTCAAAGGCCTGGCGCAGGGCCATGGTCCGGGCCCGGGTCTGGTGCTCCAGGCCCTCGAACTTGCGGGCCAGGATGAGGTCCATGACCAAGGTCATGCGCTCCCTGTCCTCGACGCTGGCCCTGACCAGGACCTCGAGGAGGCCAATGAGGCGGTCCGCGGCGTGGAGGTCCTTGCTCCTGATGAGTTCCCGGGTGCCGGTCTCCACCCGGATAAAGATCTCCTCCAGGGCGTAGAGAAAGATCTCGTCCTTGTTCTTGAAATACTTGTAGATGGTGGTGCGGCCAAAGCCGCAGAGGTCGGCTATCTTGGAGAGGTTGGCGTCCGCTGTGCCTTCCTTCACAAAGACCGAGACGGCCTTGGCGGGCGTAATGCGATCGCCGGTCTGCATCAGGGCGACGTTCTGGCCTTTGCGGAGCGTGCCCGACTGCACCCGGCCGATGGCGATTCGGCCGACGTAGTCGGACCAGTCGAGCGTCGTGACGAGCATCTGCAACGAGCCGCCGACGTCGACGTCCGGGCCGGGAATTTTGTCGATGATCATGTCCATCAGCAGATGGATGTCGCTGGCCGGCACGTCGGGATCGGTCGTGGCGAAGCCGAGTTTGGAACTAGCGAACAGATACGGAAAATCGGCCAAAACGTCGTCGGCACCGAGCTGGAGAAACAGCTCAAGGACTTCATCGACGACTTCGTGCGATCGAGCGTCGGGCCGGGGCCCGGAGGGTTCGCTTCGATTCCCTACAAAACGGGGCGTGTCGTTCGTCCGCTCTTGGATCTTTCCCGTGACGAGTTGCGCGCGCATCTCATCGGTGAGTACAATGCGGACTCTTCTTCTGATGCCGCCGTCCAGCTATGGCGTGAAGATGCGACGAACGAAGACATCGATCGTTTCCGTGCCTTCGTGCGGCATGAGATAGTCCCACGCGCATCGCAGTTCAATCCTCGGCTCCTCGATACTCTTTGCAATACGATGAACCTTATCGGAGAAGAAGATGCGATGCTCGATGGATGGGCTGCGGAAGAAGAAGAACGTCTGGTCTCAAGGGAAAAGGACGGTACGGTTTCCCTCGATATGCGTGAAGTATCGGAGCTCGAAGTCCCTCTTCGGCGTCGAGTGCTTCGAAGGGTGATTTTGAAACTTTTACCCGCTCATGTGCGACTTGACAGCTTTCATATTGAAAACATAGTGGAGAACGGAGCCCGAAGAGGGTTTGTTGCTTCGCTTCCTGCTACTATATGTGTGCGCAATGAGTATGGTAGGTTGACCTTTCGTACTGCTGAGACCACGGGCGAACGTTCGGAAATGTTATCGGATGGTGCATGGATCGAGATTCCCGGAACACTCGATCTTGGGCAAGCGGGAATCCTGCGCGCCGTGGAATACACAGGGGATATCGATATGCATGACGTGCCGATAACGCACGCATATGTCGATGTCGGAACGGCAAAAAGGCTCTGGGTGACCGGAGTCAGTGCGGGAGACAGTATGTGCCCCTTGGGTATGGGCGGCAAGAGTAAGAAGATATCCGACATTTTGGTCGATGCAAAGGTTCCCAAACGCCTGCGATCACAGCTGGCGGTTGTGCGAAACGGACGTACGGTTGATGATGATATCGTGTGGCTCGTCGGTTCTCGGATGGATGAGCGATATAAAGTGAGTCTACATACAAGTCGCATCGTTCTTCTGACCGTCGAAAAGCATGTAGATTAGACGTGTGTCGCAGTAGAATATGTCACAGTAAGGTAAGTTGCTGTAGAAAAGAGGAGGACTTGTCCACTATGCACCAAGACATTGTCAAGGTTCTGTATTCGAAAGAAGAGATCGAAGCGCACGTCAGGAAGATGGGCGCGCAGATCGCCAAGGATTATCAAGGTGAAGACCTTATCTTGGTAGCTGTTCTGCGCGGAGCCGTCATGTTCCTTGCAGATCTCGCACGAGCCATCGATGGTCCGATCGAGATGGATTTCATGGCTGTCTCCAGTTATGGTTCCTCCGCGAAGTCTTCCGGTGTCGTTCGAATCATAAAAGATCTGGATACGGACATTAAGGGACGTAACGTTTTGATTGCTGAAGATATCGTAGATAGCGGACTTACGCTAAAGTATCTACTTAAGAACTTGGCCTCTCGTCAGCCGAAATCGCTCGAGGTTGCGTCCCTTCTGATCAAGGAAGGCGTACAACAGGTGAATATCGACTGCAAATACCCGGGCCTTGTTGTTCCCAACGAATTCGTCGTCGGGTATGGTTTGGACTACGGAGAACGATATCGCAATCTGCCTTATGTCGGCATATTGGATTCCACGGTCTATAAAAAATAGTGTCGAATGCTGTCGTTGTATGTGTAATGCGATGAAGTAGGTTTTCTAGGAGAGAATAGCGTGAATAGTAAACAAAAAGGACTACGTACCGGAGCTCTCTACTTGGTTTTGGCCGCCATTTTGGTAGCGGTCTTAGCCAGTCAGTTCCTCGGTACTGGAACGGATAAACCGGTCGAACTTTCCACCAGCAAATTCGTGACTGCGGTAAACGAGAACCGCGTTGAAGCGGTCGAGTATGCGGTCACGAGTGGAATCTTGACGGGCACGTACTGGGAGGATGCCTCTCAGAAAGATAGCGGCGGCGAGGCGATCACCTTCACATCGACCTACGTCGGAGAAGACTCACTGGCTGAACTCATGGCCGATCATCCGAGCATCGACTATAAGGTGGACGTAGCAAGTTCGAGCATCTGGCTGTCATTGCTCACGTCGTTCCTGCCCATCGTGCTTCTTCTCGGCATCATGTGGTTCTTCTTCTCACAGATGAACAGTTCGAATAACAAGCAGATGTCTTTCGGCAAAGCCAAGACGAAGAAAACCCCGGAAGATCGTCCGAAGACGAAGTTCTCGGATGTAGCGGGTATCGACGAAGCCGTCGAGGAACTCGATGAGATCCGCGAGTTTCTTGCCAATCCTGCGAAATTCCAAGCGATGGGTGCGAAGATCCCCCGCGGTGTACTTTTAGTGGGACCTCCCGGTACCGGTAAAACACTGTTGGCACGCGCGGTTGCGGGCGAAGCGGGAGTACCCTTCTTCTCGATTTCCGGTTCCGACTTCGTCGAGATGTTCGTTGGTGTCGGCGCAAGCCGCGTGCGCGACCTGTTCGAGCAGGCGAAAGAAGCCGCGCCCTCCATCATCTTCATCGATGAGATCGATGCGGTCGGTCGTCAGCGCGGTGCCGGTCTCGGCGGCGGTCATGACGAACGCGAGCAGACCCTCAACCAGTTACTCGTCGAGATGGACGGATTCGATTCAACGGACTCCGTCATCCTGATCGCGGCGACGAACCGTGTCGACATCCTCGATCCGGCCTTACTCCGCCCCGGTCGTTTCGACCGTCAGGTGGTTGTCGACCGTCCTGATCTGAAAGGACGCGAGCAG
>JAAXUU010000409.1 GCA_013335845.1 Actinomycetota bacterium | reverse complement strand
CAAGGAATTCAAAGCTCGCGAGGCTGGTTGATGCGGTCAAACGTACACTCACAGCCCTTTAGAACCCCTCTTGGATATATGGATACAATCCATACCTCCGCTGCGTTATAATCAGCTCATATATTCGGGAGAGAAGGGACGAAGAATGCGTATTGCAATTGGCAGCGATCATGCAGGATTCGAGCAAAAACAGCAACTCGTCGAGCACCTTACCGCTTCGGGCTACGAAGTCATGGATTGCGGACCTGCTGACGATTATCGTGTCGACTATCCTGATTACGGACTCAAGGTCGCACTCGAGGTCGCAAAAGGTTTCGCTGACCGCGGTGTCCTGATATGTGGCACGGGTATCGGAATGGCGCTGTGTGCCGATAAAGTCGCCGGAATACGCGCGGCCTCGGTGACGTCGCCTCAGTTCGCTTCGCTTGCTCGCAAACATAACGATTTGAATGTCATTTCCATCTCAGGACGTTTCGTCGACTTCGATACGAACAAACAGATCGTCGATACGTTCCTGACAACGGAATTCGAGGGTGGGCGTCACGCATTGCGTGTGGCTAAGATCATGGCCCTTGACTGCGATACCCTGCCTTATCTTCCCGAGGAATAACGTCAACCCTGTGCTGTCAAGATACTGAGTATCCCGGCACGATCGATGGTGAAAGGTGTACTAACATGGCAGCACGTTTTATCGACAAAGCAGATCCGGAAATCGCATCAGTACTCGATGCCGAGCTTGCACGTCAGCGCGGTAGTATCGAGCTGATAGCAAGTGAGAACTTCACTTCGCTTTCGGTGTTGGAAGCTGTCGGATCGGTTCTGACGAATAAATATGCCGAGGGCTATCCCGGAAAGCGTTACTACGGTGGCTGCGAGGAAGTCGATGTCGCCGAGACTATCGCGTGCGAACGGGTATGTGAACTTTTCAAATGCACGTACGCGAATGTTCAGCCTCACTCGGGATCTCAGGCGAACGCCGCCGCTTACCAAGCGCTCATAGAACCGGGGGATACCGTGTTGGGCATGAGTCTCGCCCACGGCGGCCATCTCACACATGGTTCCCCTGTGAGTTTTTCGGGTAAGCTCTACGATATCTTTTCCTATGGTGTCGATCCTCTGACCGAGACCATCGATATGGATGTAGTCGAGAAGATGGCGCATGAGTGTAAGCCGAAGATCATCATCGCGGGCGCAAGCGCTTACCCACGTATCCTTGATTTCGAGCGCTTCGGCCAAATCGCACAAGAGGTCGGTGCCTATCTTATGGTAGACATGGCACATATCGCGGGCTTGGTTGCCGGTGGAGTGCACCCCTCACCCTTCCCCTATGCCGACATCGTGACCAGCACGAGTCATAAAACGCTCCGTGGGCCGCGCGGTGGCTTCGTCCTGACGAACAGCCTGGCTATCCATGAGGCGATCAACAAAACCGTATTCCCCGGTATGCAAGGCGGCCCTCTTATGCACGTGGTCGCGGGGAAGGCCGTGGCATTCGGCGAGGCCCTAAAACCGGAGTTCAGTGAGTATGCCAAGCAGACGGTCATCAATTCCGCGCGACTCGGCAAGGGCATGATCGACGGTGGATTGCGCTTGGTTTCGGGCGGAACCGATAATCACCTGTGCCTCGTCGATCTCACCCCGGCGAACATCACCGGTAAAGATGCCGAGCATATACTCGATGCG
>JAAXUU010000171.1 GCA_013335845.1 Actinomycetota bacterium | reverse complement strand
CTGCCGCTCTATGAAGAAGTTGCGGATATAACGGTCGATACGAGCGGTAGGAGCATCGAAGAAGTGGTTACCCTAGTCGGAGAATCGCTGTGGCGGAAAGGTTTATTGTGAGCACACGACGTTTGAGAGTACATATGCCGGATGGATCTTCCTATGAAGTCCGAGTGGGCAGGGGGACCATTGCGAGATTCGGGGAGTCGCTGCGAGTCTGTACCGACGCAACGAAGGCTTTACTTATATCCGATTCCGTTGTATCCCCCCTATATGGACAGCGTGTTCGTGAGGTGCTGGAGGAATCCGGCTTCGAGGTAAGCGATCTATGCATGCCCGCGGGCGAGGAGAACAAGAATGTCGATGTCGCCCGTGAGCTTTGGGATGCGATGTCGCTTCTCGGCTTCGGAAGGGACGATGTCGTGATCGCCCTAGGCGGCGGCGTTGTTGGTGATATGTCCGGTTTCGTAGCTGCGACGTACATGCGTGGCCTTGATTTCGTCCAGGTTCCCACTACGTTACTGAGTATGGTGGATGCTTCAGTGGGAGGCAAGAACGGTATCAATACGGCCATCGGCAAGAATCTTGTCGGTACGTTCAATCAGCCGATATATGTACTGGATGATTTAGACTTCCTGGCGACGCTTCCCGACCGAGAGTGGACTAGTGCCTTCGCTGAAATCGCGAAAAGCGCATTTCTTGGAAGCGAGCATTTCTACGATTGGTTCACGCAGAACGCGCATCTCCTCGCCACGCATGATATTGAAGCGACGCATGACGCGATTTTACGGTGTATCGAGTTCAAAGCGGGGATAGTAGCTGCTGATGAACAGGAGCAGACAGGTGTTCGCGAGTCCTTGAACTACGGTCATACCCTCGGGCATGCCATAGAAGCATTGGTCGGATATGGTGAGCTGACCCATGGCCAGGCGATAGCGGAAGGCATGCGCTTCGCAGCCTATATCGCGGCCGATGCCTTCGACTTGTCGGAGGACTTCGTGGCGGACCAGGACATCCTTTTGGATATGCTTGGTTTGAAATCCCTCGAGCAACTTCCGGACCCGGAGAAACTCTATGAGAAGATGTGTTCCGATAAGAAAACCCGTGACCGTTCCGTCCGTTTCGTGCTGCCAAGTCGCCAAGGAGCCTGTGAGACGGTGACGATACCTCGGGGAATCCTCATGGGTTACCTGGAATCGTATGCCTCGCGGAAGAAAGCGAACGATAAGCTATGAGTGCGAACGACAAGGTTGCACGTCTAAGAGAGCGCATGGCGGAACTTTCGCTCGACGGTATGATGATATGCCACAATTCGGACCTTCACTGGCTTACCGGGTTTCCCGGTTTCTTCGATGAGGAAGAAGCGCACTGTGCCTGCATCACGAAGGATGTCCTGGTATTCCATACCGATTCCCGCTATACGGACCTTGCGCTGCGAGCAGCGACCGGTAGTGATTGGCGGATCGATTCGGAGCCTTGCACGCATTCGAAGTTCATAGCGAGACAGCTCACGGGGTCCGAACATGCGCGCATCGGAATCGAACACGACCTTCCCCTCAACGAGTACCGCGCTTTGGGTGCGGCACTTGGAGAAGCGGGGGTATCTGCCGATATCCTCGAATGCAGGAATGAGGTCCTCAAGCTACGCGCTATCAAGGAATCTATCGAGATAGACTCCTGTCGTGCGGCCCAGGAAATCGCCGATGCCGCTTTCGCGCACCTCTGCGGATGGATGAAAGTCGGTATGGCCGAACGTGATGTTGCTCTCGAATTGGAGTTCTTCATGCGCAGGCTCGGAAGTGAAGGCCTTTCGTTTCCCTCGATCGTAGCAGCGGGAGCAAATGCGGCGAGCCCCCATAGCATTCCCGGAAAGACGCGCATCGTACAGGGCGATCTTGTCATCTTGGACTTCGGTGCATGCGTGGGTGGGTATCGTTCCGACATGACCCGCACCGTGTGTTTCGGCCATCCGAGCCCACTGCAACGAGAGATCTACGATATCGTGAAAACGGCTAACGAAGTGACGGTGAACGCTATCCGCGCGGGGGTGTCCGGAAAGGAGATCCATGCTGTTGCAGCCGGAATCATACGGGATGCCGGATATGGAGAGTACTTCAGCCACGGACTTGGGCATGGAGTCGGCCTTGATGTTCACGAGTTGCCTGTCGCATCGCCGCGGTCTGAGGATATTCTCGAGGCTTCTTCCATCATCACAGTGGAGCCGGGAATCTATCTTCCGGGTGTACTCGGCGTCAGAATCGAGGATTTCGGCGTGGTCACAAAGACAGGATTTGATGTGCTGGGTACATCTACGCGTGAGCTTATGGTACTCTAGGGTCATAAAACTACGAAAATAGGTAGATCTACCAACTTATAGAAGGTTGCGATAGTCAGCTTATCGCAGAGAGGAAGGAAGAACGTGTCGATATCGACCCAAGATTTTAAGAATGGTATATGCATAGTCATCGATGGGAAACTCTATACCATCATCGAGTTCCAACATGTCAAACCCGGAAAAGGCGGAGCTTTCGTGCGCACGAAAGTGCGTGATATCAAGACCGGCCGCGTCAACGACATCACCTTCCGTGCGGGCGAGAAGTTCGATGATGTCCGTCTCGAATTGAAAGAGATGCAATTCCTTTACAGCGACGGTGAAGACTTCAATTTCATGGACACTTCATCTTACGAGCAGATCACGCTCCCGGAAGAGTTCATCGGTGAAACCAAAGTTTGGCTCAAAGAGAACGATATGTGCGGCATCCAATACGCCGGCGATGAGATCATCGGTGTCGAACCTCCTATGTTCGTCGAACTCGAGGTCGTCGACACGGAGCCGGGCTTCAAGGGTGACACCGTACAAGGTGGTACCAAGTCGGCCACTCTCGAAACCGGAGCAGTCGTCAGCGGTCCCATGTTCGTGAACAACGGTGATGTTCTCAAGGTCGATACACGTGACGGGCGTTACATCACGCGTGTCTAATTGAAGTTGTTTCCGTTTGGCGGCAAAAAGATACACGTGGTTATCGGTACACCCTGCAAAGAAGGTTTTGCTTTATAATTATCAGTCATTGCTTTTAGGAGCGATTCTCGGCTTGTATTATCGCAAGCCGGCTGGTTAAAGCCATAGAATGCCCGTGGGTATACTTTGAAATCGAGAATAGGGAGGTGGTTTCATGAAACCCCTTTACATTATGGACACTACGATACGTGACGCGCATCAATCACTTTGGGCGACGCGTATGACGATCGGCGAGATGTTGCCGATTCTGCCCAAAATGGATGAGGTCGGTTATTGGGCGATTGAGGCTTGGGGTGGAGCTACGTTCGACACCGCCCTTCGTTTCTTGGATGAGAATCCTTGGGAGCGCTTGCGCGCCATAAAGAAGCACTGCCCGAAAACACCGCTTGCCATGTTGGTGCGAGGCCAGAACCTCGTCGGCTATCGTCACTATTCCCAAGATATCGTCGATCACTTCATCAAGGCCGCTCATCGTAACGGCATCGACGTATTCCGTGTATTCGATGCTTTGAACGATATCCGAAACGTCCAAGACTGCGCTGTCGCCATCAAAGAAGCGGGTGCCCATTTCGAAGGCGCACTCGCATATACCATGAGTCCGGTGCACACCCTCGACAGCTTCCTTGAATATGGGCAGGCCTTGAAATCCTTGGGTGCGGACTCCATCTGCATCAAAGACATGGCCGGAATGCTCACTCCGTACCGCACCGAGCGCATGGTCCGTGCGTTCCGTGAGGAGATCGGTCTTCCGGTGCATGTACATTGCCACTATGTCGGTGGTATGGCTCCTGCGAACTACATCAAAGCGGCAGAGGCTGGCGCCGCCATCGTCGACACCGCAAGCGCTCCCTTGGCTTTCGGGAACTCGCAACCGGCGGTAGAGATGATCGTAGCCGCTCTTAAGGAATCCGGATATGATACCGGCCTCGATCTCGATCTGCTCTTCGAGATCGCCGAGTATTGGGAGAAGGTCCGCGACCGCGGGCATTTCAAGCGCGGCGTCTCCTCCCTTATACACATGCAGGTTTACAGCCATCAGGTTCCCGGCGGTATGATGTCGAACCTTATCAGTCAGCTTGAGCTGCAAAAAGCTCTCAACCGCCTTCCTGACGTTATGGAAGAGATTCCCCGTGTCCGCGCAGAGGTCGGTTTCCCGCCTTTGGTCACGCCACTTTCGCAAATCGTGGGTACGCAGGCCGTTCTGAATGTCTTGACGGGCTCGCGTTGGAGTGTCGTTCCCTCTGAGATGAAAGACTATATGTGCGGGTATTATGGTAAGGCCCCCGGTCCCTTC
>JAAXUU010000408.1 GCA_013335845.1 Actinomycetota bacterium | reverse complement strand
GACGCCACGAATATCAACCCACATCTCAGCTACACCGGGGATCACATTCATCACCCCGGGGTTGACTTTGATATTGCCGACTGTGCCGACAGTGCCTTCGCCATAACGCGACAGCGCCACTTCCCGCACCGCCAAGATAATCTGAGCTGCGGTAACCAGGGCATCTTCGCGCGAATGCATCGGTGTCGTCCCGGAGTGCCCCGGCGTGCCTTCAACCTTGATGTTCATTTTCCCCTTGTCGCAATCGGCATATGTCACTGCGCCTTCAATCCTAATTTCAATTCCACCGCATTCAACCGGCGTGATGCTGTTCGAGAACGTGCCGCACGTCCGGCACAAGCTCCAGACGCTGCACGACGTGGGATCCATCGAGCTCGCAATCGCATACCCTTCGGTTACAGGCGGGGTTTTGACTTCATTTTCCGAGTTCGCAAGCATTTTCGCCATCACCCAGTTGCCCCTTTCCATTATCGAAGGTCTTCTGACCATGCTTATCTTCCGCTACATACGGACGTACAACGAAGCGGAACTCTGCGAGTTGGGTGTCATCGAGAATGAAGACGTAGATGAGCTCGACATCGTAGACGAAGCGAAATAGGTGAGGGTGATAACCGTGGCGAAGCCGAAAAAGAAGCAGAACGCACTGACCGGGATCATCATCGGGTTCCTTGTCGTCGTCTTGGCGGTATACCCTCTTGTGTTCAACTCGGCGAGCGAGTTCAGCGGAACCGACGATCAGGCTGTGAGTGTCATCGCCGAGTTAGCTCCGGATTATGTGCCTTGGGTGGATTCGCTCTTCAAGCCACCCAGCAGCGAGATCGAGAATTTGCTTTTCTGCTTACAGGCGGCGTTGGGAGCCGGTGTAGTGGGTTACTACCTCGCATATGCGAGGTACAGTAAAGACAAGGATGAGGAGTAGAGGCGAGCTATGGAAATAGACCGCAGCGCTTGGGATAATAGATTGGCTCGGACCCGACCGGAATACAAACTGTTGGGAGCCGTGATTTTGATGGCTGCCGCATTTCTCGATCGGCATTTCGTCGGCTGCACCTCCGTTTTGGTGCTTTCGATAGTTTGGGTGATCGGTGTCGCAGGGGTCAAACCCAAAGTCTTCCTACCGGCTTTGGCGGTTCCGTTGGCTTTTCTGGTGCCGGCTGTGCTTCCACTCGCGTTCGATTTCGGCCCCTGGTTCTCCGGAGGAGAAGGTGCGTTGTTCACATGGACGCATCTCAGCGTCGCGAACGCATGTACTGTTGCAGCTCGTTCGTTCGCTTGTATGGCAGCGATGCTCGCGTATGCATATACCACACCGATGGTCGATACTCTCGAGTTACTGGCGCGTCTGCACGTTCCCGACACGATCATCGAGGTGATGAGCCTCACCTACCGTTCTCTCTTCTCTTATATGACCACGATGCAGAATATGGTCCACGCCCAGACGCTACGTGGAGGATATTGCGGTCTCAAACGAGGCCTGCAGTCACTTTCGGTGGTTCTCGGCAGCGGGTTTTCCCGATCATTCGAGCGTTCGCGGCAGACGGGCGACGCGATGATGCTGCGTGGCGGAGAAACTCCGACTCGTTTCCTCTCGAAAGCCTTCCCTCAA
>JAAXUU010000170.1 GCA_013335845.1 Actinomycetota bacterium | reverse complement strand
ACTCGTGGCATCGATTGGGACTTGTACGAGGGCCGCAAAGACCCTCTCGGATATGCGCAACTCGAGACCGCTGAATAGCTTCCTTTTTATCGTCGCATCCTCGATCCAGGGGTTTTCCTCGAGACGGGCCAAGACGTCCTTCTTGTCGAAACGAAGCAAGGTCGCATCGTCGGGCACATCGGCCAGATCGAGGATCTCCTGCTCAGTCAGGTACGACTCTCCGGTAACACTCACACTCTCGACGGTGAATAGCGGGGAAAGGTAGATTCCCAAGGCGCCGCCGAATACCACGAGTAGGACGACAGCGATCGCGATTAACCTGTTGATGAGTTGTCGGCGTAGACGAGCCTGTTCCTGACTCCTTTGGTTCGCACGTATCTCCCGGACACTGACTCCGGTAGGACGGTAAGAAGACCCGTGGCTTGACGAAACGCGATGAGAAGTAGATTTCCCACTTGATGGATTCGACGAATAGCGCGTAGCTGAAGGAGGCCGATTGTCAACAGTCGATCGATAGCCCGACGTCGGACGCGACGCACTATTCGTATTCGATGCACGGCTCGCGTTCGATGCCCTGCTCGCGTTCGATGCTCGATTCGCAGTCGATGCACGGCTCGATGTCGATGGATAAGCGGACGTCGACCGTGAAGAACGGCTTGTCGCAGGCTGATGCAAGGAGGGGCGGGAATCGTACGACGACGAACGGGCTCCCGCGGATCCCGTGGTTGTTTTCGGGGTTGCATGAGGGGTACGTGAAGTGCTCGTCGTCGTTGTTCTCGGACGGGCCGTAGATACGGGATTCGGCTTCTTCTGCGTCGTGTTCTTGGCATATGGATCAGAACCGGTCGTATGATGGGTAGTAGCATAATAACCGGCACGGGAACGGTCCAAAGAAGAAGACCCCTTGGGAGTAGAGGGTTTCTTGTTGGAGGAGGTTGATCTATTCGCATTAGAACCCGAGGAATTGGACCTCTGGTTGTAATTCGATGCCATAAACCTCCTTCACGCGGTTACGGGCGAGCACGATCAGATCCACGACGTCTTGCGCTTTCGCGTTTCCGGTATTGACGATGAAGTTGGCGTGCATTTCGGATATCTGAGCGCCGCCACATCGATACCCTTTCAAGCCGACGCTCTCGATCAATTTCCCGGCCGATTCATCCGGGGGATTCTTGAAGACGCTTCCGGCACTGGGAAATGAAAGCGGTTGGGACTTCTTGCGACGAGACAGGCTAGCTTCCATCTTCGCGCGGATGCTACCGATATCCCCTGGTTTCATACTGAGCTCGGCCTCGAGAATGATCTCGCCTCTCATAATACCGCTTTTGCGATAACTCCAAGGGATCTCTTCGCCCCGACGACGGACAAGACCTTCCTCGGGGCTGTACAACGTTATCGCCTCGACAACCGAACCTACCCACTCGGTACGGGTGCCGGCGTTCATGAACAGCGCCCCTCCGAGGGTACCCGGTATACCGACGGCGAACTCGAATCCGGAATAACCCAACTTGAATGCTTCCTGCACGATACTCGACAATGCGATACCGGCACCCGCGACAAGCGTTGTATCGACGAACGCCGATTTCTTGAATTCCTTACCGAGTGTGATAATAGCGCTTCGACACCCTGCGTCGGATATCAAGAGGTTACTGCCCTTCCCGATAATAGACCACGGCATGCTGTGTTTTTCGAGCACAGACATCACAAGGGTCAGATCCGCCATGGAGGCGCACTCGATGAATAACGAAGCGGGCCCGCCGATATGGAACGTGGCGTGGCGCGACATGCGCTCGTCGCAACTGACGCTACCGTCTAAAGCTCCGTCGAGCTCGCAATATATATCAAACGCACTCACAAACAGCCTCTCCTTTGGAAAGTTCTTCGATGATAAGGGGGGCCAATGTGGTTACGTCTCCCGCCCCCATTGTGAGTACCAAATCGCCCTCGTGCACACGCGAAGTCAGATACGGGATGATATCGTTCCTGTGAGGCATCCACCCCACAACGGCACGTGGATTGTGGGATAAGACGGAGTCGACGAGTGTCTTTCCGCTGATTCCGGGGATAGGAACCTCGCCTGCAGAATAGACATCCATGAACGTCACGGTATCCGCCTTATCGAAGGCTTCGCCCCATTGCTTCGCCAAAGCTTCGGTCCGCGTATAACGATGCGGCTGGAACAAGACGTGTATTCGCTTGTATCCCAGCGTACTCGCCGCTTCGATAGTCGCCTTCACTTCGGTCGGGTGATGGCCGTAATCATCTACCACTTCCACGCCACGAGCGATTCCGATACGGTCGAAACGCCTGCGCACACCCGAGAATCCCGATAGCGCTTCGGCGGCCGCCTGTGCATCGAAGCCCAAGAACCACAATGTGACCAGCACAGAGGTCGCATTCAGGGCATTGTGGATTCCGGGATTCGAGCCGAGCGATATCCTCGCTGTGGTCGAGTCCGGAAGCGCGACATCGAAGACCGTTTTACCACCGGTCATTTCGACGGGTATGCATCGCGCATCGCAATCAGAACCCAGTCCGTATGAGAAGACACGTCGATTCGCTTTCTTCGCGAGCTCCACGATATGGGGGTCTTCTCCGCAGATGATGATCGCGCCCTCCGGATCGACGGAGCCCATGAAATCCGAGAACGCCGCTTCGATCTCCTGTATATCCGCGTAATGGTCGAGGTGGTCTTCTTCTATATTGGTTATTAGTGCCACGTAAGGATCGAGATAAACGAACGATCCATCGGACTCGTCCGCTTCGACGACGAAGTATTCCCCGTCGCCTGAGACAGCATTCGTATTGTAACCATCCACCGTGCCGCCCACCAAGAACGTCGGGTCCGCTTCGAGACGGGCCAAGGTCGTAGCAAGCATGGAACTCGTGGTCGTCTTCCCGTGTGTACCTGCAACACCTAGGGTCTTGCTCCCTTTTCCGAGGAGTGCGAGCATTTTCGCGCGTGGCCAGATGGCGATTCCGCGCTCGCGAGCTTCGACCACCTCGGGATTCGTAGAGGGAACAGCGGATGAGATGACCACGATATCGGGATTTTCGTCGCCGAGGTTAGCTGCGATATGCCCGATATGGACCTCTATGCCCGCCGCCACCAAAGAGCGGGAAATACGCGACTCCTTGAGGTCCGAACCCGATACTTCGATTCCCCTATTATGAGCGACCAAAGCGATGCCGGACATCCCGATGCCCCCGACACCGACGAAATGGACGCGCTTTATTGGGTCGTTGCTATTCAAAATCACTCTCGTACCTTTCGATAGTCCATATCCCGATACCAAAGCCGGGGCCACAGCCGACCGATTTCATCGTCAGTGCCCTATCGTACTGGAAAAGGGAGTTACATTCCTTGATTGCCGCATGCTTCCACTAAATCGGCAAGCTCCACGGTTGCATTCGGTCTTCCCAAGCTTTGTGCGGCAGAAGCCATGGTATCACGAAGTTGTCTGTTTCGAAGAAGTTCCATAAGCTTTATTGAAAACAATTCGGTTTCCAACTCGCTGTCTGCGACAACCGACGCGGCGCCGGCTTCAAGCAGGCCGCGGGCATTCTTGGTCTGGTGGTCATCGGTCGCATACGGGAAAGGTACCAACAGGCTCGGGATTCCCAAAGCCGTGATCTCAGCGAGCGACGTCGCACCCGCGCGAGCGATAACCAGATCGCATGCATTTAGAGCGTCGCCCATCTCATCGAGATAGGGAACCACGATCCATCGGGGGTCATCGACCTTCCCAAGAGATTCGACCACGCGTTCATAGTTCCTCTCGCCGACGGAATGCACGACATAGAGGCCGTCGATGTCCAATAGGTCGTTTTGCATCGCGACAAGCGCGTCGTTTAAGTGTTGCGCCCCTAAGCTTCCACCGAAGACGAGAAGGAAAAGCGAGTCATCCGGTATACCGAAGCGTTTCCGGCCTCGTGCGCCATCGCCGTGCAAGACACTCTCCCGAACAGGATTCCCGATCATCCGGAAACGATTCGAGGAGGAGTCCTTGAAATAGTCTCTGGACATCGCGTAGGTGAGTGCGATAGCCGTCGCTCTCGACGCAAGCACTTTATTACTCAAACCCGGAACCGAATTCTGCTCATGTAAGACAAGGGGTATCCCCCGCCATGAAGCGGCGAAACCGACGGGCAAGGATACATATCCACCGAAGCACACAACGACATCGTAATGTTCCCTGCCCAACAAACGCCAGGCACTGAATGCGCTGCGCAGTATCTCGAGGGAAGATGTGACGAGGGTCATAGGCCTGCTTCTGTCGAAGCCCGCCGCCGGAAGTCCGAGGAATTCGAGACCCGC
>JAAXUU010000169.1 GCA_013335845.1 Actinomycetota bacterium | reverse complement strand
GGAGAAGGGCGACCTGATCATGATGGGCATCGGCGGCTTCAGCCCGCTGACCGGCTTCATGGGCAAAGCTGACTGGAAGAGCGTGTGCGAGAAGTTCAGCCTGACCGACGGCACCTTCTGGCCCATCCCCGTCATCCTCGCCACCGACGACGCTTCCGTGAAGGCCGGCGACGAGATCGCCCTGGTCCGCAACGGCACCGTCATGGCCACCATGAAGGTCACCGAGAAGTTCGAGCTTTCCGAAGACGAGAAGAAGTTCGAGTGCGAGAAGAACTACAAGGGCGAAGGCGCTGACAGCCAGACCGAGATGCTCGATCTTGCGGCCGGAACAGGGGATGTGACCTTCGCGATAGCGAAAAGAACACCGCCGGCATCGATTATGTCGACCGATTTCTGCGATGCGATGCTCGATGTCGCCCGCAAGCGCTATGCGCAAGGAGAAGCGGGCGCCGTGCCGTGCGAGTTCGAAGTCGTCGACGCACAGGATATCCCTTTCGCCTCAAATAGCTTCGATCTGGTCACGTGCGCTTACGGTGTCCGGAATATCCCCGATCGTATGAAGGCTTTCAGTGAGGCTTATCGCGTGCTAAAGTCCGGTGGACGGTATGTAATTCTGGAATTTTCCACTCCACCTAACGCAGCGTGGCGAACCGTATATCATATATACTTGCGAAATGTGATTCCGTTCGTGGGTGGACTGCTTACAGGAGATCGCCAGGGCTTTGTTTATCTCAATGATTCGATCCGGGCTTTCCCCGATCAGGAGACGCTCGCCGGATATCTTAAGCAGGTCGGTTTCAAAGAGGTCCACTATGAAAATCAAACCGGCGGAATCGTCGCAATTCACGTCGCGAATAAGTAAGGAGAGATTATGCTGCTCACCGCTCGCTATGTTTTGCCAATATCCGAGCCGTTCATCGAGAACGGTGCGATTCTCGTGCGCGACGACAAGATAGTCGAAGTCGGACATGCAACCGATCTCAAAGTGCGCCATCCCGAGGAACCCGTCAAGGATTTCGGTCTTGCCGCGCTAATGCCCGGTTTCATCGATGTCCATACCCATCTCGAATACTCGGCTATGCGCGGTCTCGTGCATGATGCACCCTATGCCGCTTGGAAGATGGCTGTCGCACAGAAGGAGCCCTTCTTCACTTCCCAGGATTGGGACGATTCGGCTTTGCTCGGTGGACTCGAAGCGGTTGCGTCGGGCATCACCACCATCGCCGACATAACGTCGAGTGGAGCATCGGGACATGCAGCCCAGGCAATCGGCCTGAGAGGCGTGATCTACCGCGAAGTCGGAACGATGGATAGGCATATGGTCGATGAGGCCATGAGGAAGGCGGAACAGGATATCGAGGCTTGGCGGGCTACCGTCGATAGCGATCGTCTGAGTATAGGAATCGCGCCGAATTCCCTGTATACGTGCAACCCCACAATCCTCGATCGTATCGCGGAATATGCCATGGATGGGACATCCGTCGCTCTCCATCTCGCGGGTAGCATGGAAGAATATCAGTTCATAAAGTATGGATCATCTCCTTTCTCGGTACACAACGTGGAATTGGGTGCCGGATACGGTATCGATATGCCGCCATGGCTTCCTACGGGGGAAAGCCCGGTCCGTTATATATTGAATCGCCATCTCCTCGATGTACCCAACGTACTCGCGATCCATTGCGTACATGTGAACGACGCAGATATCGAGAAGTTGGCGGAACGCGATGTCGCTATCGCCTATTGCCCTCGTTGCAATGCAAAATTATCGATGGGCGTGGCACCTGTCAGTAAGTTCTTGACGGCAGGCATCCGTGTCGGTCTCGGCACAGACTCACCGGCGGCTTCCGATTCTATGGACATGATAGACGAGATGCGTATCGGTCTCCTCCTTCAACGTGCCGTCGGAGACAAACGCAACTTCCTCGACACCGACCAGATGGTATATATGGCTACCCTTGGAGGTGCGCGTTGCTTGCGCATCGAGGACAAGGTCGGGTCTCTTGAACCGGGTAAACTCGCTGATATAATCGCCATCGATCTCTCCGCTTCACATCAAGCACCTACGCATTACCCCAACTCGGCGATCGGGCATACCGCGAATCAGGATAATATCCTGATGACGATGGTTAGTGGGAAGATATTGTTCGACGGTAACCTCTGCTACGAAGTGGATGCCGAGCGCGTGCAAGCGCGTGCCGAGGAAATGCGTTTGAAATTGCGCTATTAAGAGTCGAATCGCGCCGGTAAGTGTCGCTATTGATTATGAGTTTCCATACGTAATGAATCGCTATCGATTAAGAGTAGAAAAGGGTTTGTGTTTATGGCTGATCAGGATTTTTTCGACGACGAGGAGCAGGTAGGGTCTTCGTCGGTCTCCGCGGAAGGTTCGCGACAGAGTACTCCTAGGGAGGTTGTGAAAACAGCACCCGGGAAAAAACCGCCTTCGTTCGTTGCGGTTGTCGCGATCGCCGTACTCGCATTGCTATTGGGTCTGATCCTCGGGTTCGTCCTCGGTGTGAATTCGGCGACTTCGACGAGCACGGATACGACTACGACTTCGGCATCGTCGACGACATCTGCTCCGGATTTGACCGAAGATGAGGTTTCCGCAGGTATGCCGGAGGGCCATCCTACGGTCACCGATACTGTAGAGGATGGGTCTTCCGATAGCACTTCGATGGGAACCGTCCAGGACGCAGGAGAATAACGATATGGCATTCGACAAGAAAAACGCCGGCTTGGGAAAGAAGATCGGGATCACGGTAGTATGTGTGCTTCTGGCGCTCGCTATGACCATTCCCTCACTAGTACTTCTCTTCTCGGACGACAAGGGCTCTTCGTCCACGACAAGTACGACCGATTCCGCGTCTGCGGCTACCACGGCGGAAGCTGCGACCGTTGCGGATATCGATGCTGAGTATGAAGAAACCGAAACTGCGCTCATCGCATCCGCTGAAGCCGCCCCCGACGACAACACCTATAACGAGACCATAGGTAATCTCTACTTCGACTGGGCGTTGGATTTGATGGCGTATACCGGAACCGAAGATGTGAGCGCTCACTTGGCTGAAACATGGGCGAAGTGTATTTCCTACTATGATACCTTCTTGGAAAAGGGGAGTTCCGCTCCCGTCGAGGTCGACAGGGCGATAGCCTTCTATTATAGCGGGGACACTCAATCGGCCATCGACTCCATGCTTGCGTTCACGGCTATGAACGAGGATTACTCGCCTGCGTGGGCGAATCTCGGCCTGTTCTACGAAAGCCGTGGCGAGACCGATCTCGCCCGCGAGTCCTATAACAAAGCTCTCGAGGTAGACCCTGAAGACGAGTACGAAGTCGCTACGTTTGTGAACGGTCGTCTTGAAAGTTTGTAGGGAATCGGGCGCGAGCATTGAAAGGACACCCTAAAGTCCTGTACTATGTTTTGTTCGCAGGGATTAATCGAAATGCTTATGACGTTTGACAATAAAGAGGTGTATCCGTGTTTGGTATAGGTGGAACCGAGCTATTTCTCATCCTCCTTTTCGGATTTTTGATTTTTGGTCCTGACAAACTCCCTCAGATGGGTAGAACCATCGGTCGGGCTTTGCGCCAATTCAGAAACGCCCAAGATGAGATGAACAAAGTAATCCGATCGGAAGTCTACGATCCCCTCAAGGACAAAGAGCCGTTCAAGAATCCTTTCGATACCGTCCTCGGCGGCGATAAAGCGAAGACTTCCACGAAAGCGAAGACGAGTACGTCTGCGCCCGTGAAAAAAGAAGTGAAGAGTGAGGAAACGTTCGCAGAGCGCAAAGCACGTCTGGCAAAGGAAAAGGAAGCGGCTCTGCAGGCTAAAGCCGACTCCACGTCTGCAACAGGGACCCCTTCGACCACGGCTGCTCCGGCTGCCGCAACGGCTGCGGTGCAAACCACTGTAACCGAAGAACCCACCTCGATTTCCGGAGAGGGGGAAGGAGGAAACGCTTAGGCGTTACTCCGAAACATTATGCCAGTAGGACCAGCCCGTATGCCCCTGTTCGACCATTTGGGAGAACTGCGTCGTCGTCTCGTCATCATCGTGGTGTCTCTTATCATCGCCGCATGCATTCTGTATATCGTTACACCGCAGATCATCGACTTCCTCGTGGCTCCTATCGCTCCTTACCTTCCGCAAGGCAGTGAGATACTCGTAGTATTGAACCCTCTCGGAGGATTCACTATTCGTTTCAAGGTTGCATTCTTCGCGGCCGCCATCGTGTGCAGCCCCATCATCTTGTGGCAGCTTCTCGCGTTCTTTCTTCCGGCGCTCAAGCCGAGTGAGCGCAAGTGGTTCCTTCCGACATTCGGAGTCGGAGTCGCT
>JAAXUU010000168.1 GCA_013335845.1 Actinomycetota bacterium | reverse complement strand
CAAAGCTTGGATACCCCCCTGCGCAGAACCAATCATCGCGCCCAGGATGAATATGTGCCAGATGGAAGATATGAAATATGCCCCCATACACGAGATTATGTAGGTGATGATTCCGACGATGATCATAGTTCTGGTCGAATATCGTTTCGCGAGATTGCCATAGAGGACCGCACAGGGGAAGGCGATGATCTGGATAAGTAGTAGAATCCCCAACAAGGTAAAGGTATCGAATGCGTCGCTGCCTAATACAGAGGTAGCATACGGGACTACCATTTTGATGATCGTATCGACTCCGTCGATATACAAGAAATAGGCAACCAAGAATATAAAGACGGTCTTGTGCAGTTTGATGTGCTTGAACGTATCGGCTAAGCGCTTGAAGCTGTTGAGTATCGGTCTGGGCTCAGGCTCGATGTAGTGCTTTTGCTTCACATCGCGCATGAGGGGGAGGGTCAACAGGCCCCACCATATCGCCGTGACGATAAATCCGACTTGATATCCGATCACCTCATCCATTCCCATGAACATAACGAAAGCCAGGGCGATACCGAAAGGGATGATGCTGGCGATATAACCGAAGGCAAAACCTCTTGTAGAGACTTTGTCCATGCGGCTGTTTGTGGTCACATCGACAAGGAACGAGTCATAGAAGATATTGGCTCCCGCAAAGCCTATGGCCGACACGACGTAGAATAGTATCAACAGTTGCCACTGCCCGCTTGAAGGCGTAATGAACGCTAGGGAAGCTGTGGCCAGTATTCCAATCAGGGCAAAGAATATGAAGAAGCGTTTCTTGGTGTCCTTGTAGTCTGCAATGGTGCCCAGAATGGGACTGACTACAGCGATTAAAATGCTTGCTATAGAATTGAAATATCCCAGATCCATGCTGCTTTGCACGTCCTCGAACATACCGAATAAGATCGGCAACAATGCGGTTGTAACAGCCATGGAATAGGCCGAATTGCCACAATCATAGAGAATCCAGGATTTCTCCTCTTTGGTAAGCTTCATGCACATGCTCCTAGTAAGATGCAGCGTTGATACTGTACGGTAATTCCATTCCTGACAAGCAGAAATCATGGTATACGAAGAACGCCACGATGAGCTGCGTCAAGTGGCATATAGCGGCTTTATTGTTGCCGAAATACATCTTCAATGGTATGCAAGAGGCGGGTGCTCTATGTGTGCATCATTCCGCAACGAATCCGGCGACTCCAAAGCCACCGGGACCGCTATGAGTGGAGATCACCCCACCGGCCTTGATCCATTGCGTGCAGCGATAACCAAGGCTGTTCGCCGTTGCTTCGGCTTCCCTTTTGATCTCTTCCAGTAGACCTTCGGAATGAACGAAGTACAGGGTCTCGGTTTCAAGATTATAGTTTTCAAGGGCATCGCGGAGCATTTTTATGCAAACGTTTTTCATGGGGCCGCGGTACTTTTTGGTGCTTACCAGTTTGCCGTCTTCCATTTCAATCAGTGGCTTGATGCCGAGGACCGCCGCACCTAGATAGGATGCGTTCGAGACACGCCCACCTGCACGCAAGTAGTCAAGGTCTCCCGGGATGAAACAGAAGCGCAGGCGCTTCACCCATTCCTCTGCCTTGGCGACCAACTCTTCGACCGGCGATAGCGGATGATCCTCGAGGTAGCGCGCCATTCTGATCACCAGTGCCGCCTGCCCACCGGATACGTTCTTGGTGTCCACGTGGGTGACCCAGGACATCCCTTCGCTGCCGATCACGGCGTTTTGGTAGGTGGCTGTTGTGACGGCAGAATAACACAGATGCAGGATCTGTTTATCCGGCTGCTCTTCGTGGAGGCGAAGAAACAGATCACGGTATTCTCCGGGGCTTGTCGCGCTGGTCGTAGGCAGCTTCCGGGTCCGTTTGTGATACTCGTAAATGCGTTCGACAGGGAAGGCCCCGTCGTCGAGGTTCTCGCCGTCAAGGGAAATGTGCATCGGTAGAATCCAGATACCGTATTTTGCTGCGATTTCGGTAGGGATATCTGCACCGGTCTCTGCCACAAGAATGGTCCCATTCATACTGTTCTCCTCGCTTCGGTGTTCTTCGTGTTACTTCTTTTCCCGGTCTCGATGCTTCGACCGGGATTGTAAAGCGCAGGTCAGGGGCCTAGCATATGTTTAACGGCTGAATGTAATGATATCCCCTATACATGCACCAATCAAGATGCGCTGAACCTGCGAGCGCGGTTTTATCAGCACATCACCCCATACATCGCGCTGCATATCGCATCCGCCGATTACCGAAAACGGTTTGCCTTGGAGTGAACTCCACCCTCTACACTCATCATCGAAACAGAAACATGAATACGAAGGAGATTTGATGTCCTATATTGGTCAAGACATACCGAAACTCGGCTTCGGCCTCATGCGTCTTCCTAAAGAAGGTGGCAAGACAGACATAGAGCAGACCAAGGCAATGGTCGATGCGTATATGCAAGCCGGACTAAACTATTTCGACACGGCGCGCGTCTACGGGGAATCTGAGGATGCGATCCGTCAGGCACTGGTGGAGCGCTACCCGCGCGACTCCTACTACCTGGCGACCAAAAACGCGGCATGGTTAGGTGCGAAAACTGCCGAGGAGGCCCAGGCTATGTTCGAAACCTCTCTCCGAAGTACGGGAGTGGACTATTTCGACTTCTATCTACTGCATAACCTCGGGGATACGCGTACGGCCGTGTTCGATAAGTTCGATATGTGGGAATTCGTGAAAAGGCTGAAAGAAAAAGGGCTTGTAAAGCACATAGGCTTCAGTATGCACGACTCCGCCGATGCCCTTGAGGAGATCTTGGTGGCTCATTCCGAGATGGAGTTCGTCCAGCTTCAAATCAACTATGCCGATTGGGAGGACGGCTCGGTCCAATCGAGGAGATGCTACGAGACCGCTCGTAAGTACGATATTCCAATCATCATCATGGAGCCTGTCCGCGGCGGTACGCTTGCGAATCCACCGGCTTCAGTCGCCGAGATCCTCTCCGCATCGAACCCCGATGCATCCTATGCATCCTGGGCGCTGCGCTTCGCCATGGGCCTCGAAGGTGTCATCACCGTACTTTCCGGCATGTCGACGATTGAGCAGATGGAGCAGAACATCGAGCTCTACAAGAATTACAAACCGCTCGACGCAGACGAAATGAACGCTATCGGAAAAGCCCAAAGAGAGCTTGCAAAGATCACCACCATCCCCTGTACAGCCTGCAAATATTGCATGAAAAGTTGTCCGCAAGACATCAACATCGCCGACATCATGCAATCATGCAACCGCCTGGAAACGTACGGAGTTGCAGACGGCAAAAACTGGTATGGATTCGCGACTATGGGTCACGGTAAGGCGTCCGAGTGTATCGGATGTGGTCAATGCGAGGTGGTCTGCCCTCAGCACATCGGCATCGTAGGGGAGCTTGAGAAGGCCGCCGCAGCTTTCGAATAGCGGTTTATCAAACTAGTATAAGCAAGGCTTCAGGCAAGTTTTCAGACACATGCGTTTCACGGGAAGGCTCGAGCGGGGAGACGAGTCGACCCGTGGAGCGCATTTATATTACGCTCACTTATTGCTTTGTGTCTTGTTCGGTAGGGGCCTTATCGTCCATCCTCAAGCATCCTTGAGTGCACTCTAAGTCAGGTGTTTGTAGAATTATATCCAAACCTCTTGACTTGGAGTTAACTCCAGACTATATGATTGCGATACAGCAAGAATCAAGTGAAAGACATACATGTTAGGAACCGTAACGATGAAATCAAAAAGGAACGATATTTTAGTAGCGTATTACTCACGTAAGGGCGAGAACTATGTCAGTGGGTCGATCGTCAACTTACCGGTTGGCAATACCGAATCGATCGCTAACATGATTCAAGAAAAGGTCGGCGGAGCTCTCTTCGAAATCGAAACTGTCGATTCTTATCCTGTGGGTTATACGGAGCACGCATGAAGTCGGCGCAAAAAGAAGTCATGGAGTGGCTTGGTGGGATCGATGCGTAAAGACGAGCGATTACCGATGATTGAAAAAGGCGTGAGATACGGCCTTGCGTTCTCGGGTGGGTGCGATTCGTCATATCTCCTTGCTTCGATGCTCGCGTCCGGTGCCGATGTGAAGGCGTACATGGTGAAGACGCAATTTCAGGCAGACTTCGAAGTTGAGGATGCCTTGCGTGTGATACGCGAAGTGGGGGCTGAATTCGAGCTTATCGAGGCCGACGTCTTGTCCCGTGAAGAGATCTGCGCGAACCCTTGGGATCGTTGTTATTTTTGCAAGCATTTCATTTTCGGGACGATATTGGAACATATGGCTGCCGATTCCAGAACGGTCCTAGTGGATGGTACGAATGCTTCTGATGACCCGGCACGGCGTCCCGGTTTCAGGGCG
>JAAXUU010000167.1 GCA_013335845.1 Actinomycetota bacterium | reverse complement strand
AGATCCTTGATGTAGCTCTCTCGAAAATCGGCGATAAGGGTCTATTCACGAAAGAGCTCGAGGTCGCTCTTACGGAAGGCCGCGTCGACTTGTGCGTGCATTCCATGAAAGATGTACCTACGGTCCTACCCGAGGGTCT
Source organism: Actinomycetota bacterium (assembly GCA_013335845.1). GTDB lineage: Bacteria > Actinomycetota > Coriobacteriia > Coriobacteriales > RUG844 > JAAXUU01. The sequence continues at coordinate 4,251 of JAAXUU010000167.1, read as the reverse complement.
GACCATAGCTGCGATGCCTCCGCGTGTCGATGTGCGAGACGCGCTGGTAGCGCGAGGCGAACATACGCTGGAAACCCTTCCCGTAGGCTCGAAAGTGGGAACCGGTTCTCTGCGTCGCTTGGCTCAGCTTCGAAACCTACGAAGTGACTTCGAATATGTCGATTTGCGCGGTAATCTCGATACCCGTTTAGGGAAGGTGAAGAGCGGGGAGGTCGACGCCGTGATCCTTGCAAGTGCCGGCATAACCCGAATGGGTTGGCAGGACGCGATCACGCAGTATATTCCGACCGAACAAATGGTGTCTGCAGTGGGGCAGGGTGCTATCGGTATTGAGATTCGCGAAGATGACACAGCTATGCTTGAAATCTGCGAACGTATAACGTGCAGAGATACGATGCGCGCAGTAGAAGCGGAGCGATACATCATGCGCGTTCTCGAAGGTGGCTGCCAGGTACCTATCGGAGCTTACGCGAGACTCGAAGAGGGTGTATTCAGAATAGACGCGATCGTAGCTTCCCTTGATGGTTCGATCCTGATTCGCAGCAACGCATCCGGTTCAGAAGAGGACTCGCTCGCTCTTGCACAGGCGGTCGTAGAGGACCTGCTTTCGCAGGATGCATTGAAGATTCTTAACGATATCCGAACCGTGACTTCCGTCACGGTTCTCGACGAGGAAAAGGCAGGTCAGTGATGTCTGCTCTGGTGTATCTGATAGGAGCAGGTCCCGGTGACCCCGAGCTCCTCACGTTGAAAGGCCGTACTGTTCTCGAGAATGCGGATGTCGTGATCTACGACTACCTCGCGAATCCGGTTCTCCTTGACTATGCATCCGCTGATGCCGAATTGATATTCGTCGGCAAGAAGGGCTTCTCGGAACATGTGACGCAAGACCAGATCAATGCGTGCATTATCGAGAAAGCCCAGCAACAAGGCGTATATATAGTTGCCCGCCTCAAGGGAGGCGACCCTTTCGTCTTCGGACGCGGTGGAGAAGAAGCGCTCGCTCTTGTCGAAGAGGGCATTGAGTTCGAGGTGGTGCCGGGCGTCACCAGCGGCGTTGCAGCCCCTGCATATGCCGGCATACCGGTGACGCATCGCGGAATCGCATCGTCTGTAACATTCATCACAGGTAACGAAGACCCCACCAAGCCTGAAACGGCTATCAATTGGGAGCATCTTGCCCAAGGTGCCGATACCCTCTGCTTCTATATGGGTATCAAGAATTTGCCCCTCATAACTCAGCGATTGATCGAGTGCGGCAAGAAACCTGAGACACCGGTAGCACTTATCCGTTGGGGTTCCCTGCCAAAGCAGGAAGTTCTTGTTGGGACGTTGGAAGATATCGCGCAACGTGCCGAGGAGGTCGGCTTCCAAGCACCTGCGATAACACTCGTCGGAGAAGTCGCAGGACTGCGTGAGCAACTTGCATGGTTTGAGAATAAGCCGCTCTTCGGAAGAAGGATCGCAGTCACGCGTTCACGTACGCAAGCAAGCGATCTTGTCGCCACGCTCAATGGACTCGGAGCGGACGTCATCGAATTCCCGACGATCGAGATCGTGCCGATGGAATCCTATGTTGCTTTAGATGACTCCCTTGCACGATTGACCGGCTATACCTGGATTATCTTCACAAGCGTTAATGGGGTGGAGTATTTCTTCGATCGTCTATTCACAACTGGTAAAGATGCCCGTGCATTAGCGGGTACACGCATCGCGGCGATCGGGCCGGCAACGGCTGCACGTCTCTGTGAGATGGGAATCGTCCCCGAACTCGTTCCGGATGAGTATCGTGCCGAAGCAGTCCTCGAGGCTCTACTTGATTCGGGGATCGGGGCCGAAGATGCAGTTCTCATCCCACGCGCACTGGTTGCACGCGAAGTGCTTCCCGACGAACTGCGCAAGGCCGGTGTGAGAGTAGATGTCGCACCCGCGTATCAAACGGTCGCGGTTTCAGACGCGCGCGTAGCTTCGACCGTCGCATCCTTCCTGAATGAGGAAATCGAAGCCATCACGTTCACCTCTTCTTCGACGGTGACGAATTTCGAATCCATCATGAAGCGTGCACTTGAAGAGTCTAAGAGTGAGAAGACCTTCTCGGAAATCATGACGAACGTCGATATCTTCTCGATAGGCCCCATCACAAGCAAGACAGCGAGGGATGCAGGGCTCAAGATACACGCTGAAGCTCGGGAATACACGATCGACGGTTTGGTGGAGGTAATCGCCGAAACCTACGCTACGAGCTGAATCGCATTGTCCGCAAACAGGAAATCCATACCAGTCCGATCTGGTTGTAAGTAAAGGGAGTTATAAAATGATTGGAATCTCGAAATTGTACTGCGGTGCGGTCGAAGCAGCCGACGTGTTGCGCTATAACCGCCAATCGAAGGACCTGCCGAGCGAGCTTCTTCAGTTTTCCGCTGATAAGAAACCTGTTGTCGTATGGAACTGCACACAAACCTGCAATCTGAAGTGCGTCCATTGCTATGCGGGGTCGGAGGCGAAGAATTACGAGAATGAGTTAAGCACCGATGAAGCCAAGGTGATGATCGATGACCTCGCGGCTTTCGGCGCACCTGTCTTACTGTTCAGCGGTGGAGAACCCTGCATGCGACACGATCTTATCGAGCTCATGCAATACGCGAAAGATAAGGGTATGCGCGTTGTCATCTCAACCAATGGCACGCTGATCACTCCCGAACTCGCCGCTCGATTCGCGGAAGTTGGACTTTCCTACGTCGGAGTTTCGCTCGACGGTGACCAAGAAACCCATGACCACTTCAGGGGTGTCGAAGGAAGCTTCGACCGCGCGATCCAGGGAATCCGGAATGCACGTGCGGCCGGTCTCAAAGTCGGTTTGCGTATGACAATCAACAAAAGGAATTGGCAGGATATAAACGCCATTTTCGACATCATGGAACAAGAAGGTATCAATCGCGCCTGCTTCTACCATCTTGTCTATACCGGACGCGGTTCGGAATTGATAAAAGAAGACCTCGATCACGAAGAGACGCGCCGTGCTGTACGCCTCATCATGGATCGTACCCGTGCTTGGTTCGACCGAGGCGGTATGCCTGAAGTCCTTACAGTGGACAACCATGCAGATGGTCCGTTCGTGTACATGGAGTTGCTTAAGGAAGATCCTGAGCGCGCAGCTGAAGTATTGCAATTGCTACAGTGGAATCAGGGGAACTCGACCGGTAACGGCATCGGCTGCATCAGCTGGGACGGAGAAGTTTACGCCGACCAATTCTGGCGCCATTTCTCATTCGGAAACGTACGCAATCGTCCGTTCTCGGAAATCTGGACGGATACGAGTCGCACGACCGAGCAGAATGAACTTATGTTCAGATTAAAGGATAAGCGTCCATTCGTGACCGGTCGTTGCAAGGAATGTCGTTGGCTCGATATCTGCGGCGGGAACTTCAGGGTCCGCAGTGAGGCTGCAACCGGCGATCTTTGGGGTCCCGATCCCGCGTGCTATCTCACCGATGAGGAAATCGCCAAACCGGTCGAGTGACACGGTCTTGTATGTGAGCAGGCTTGTCGTCCACTTGATCGTCAACAGTTAAGAGGTTACCGATGAACATTCCAACGCCAACGTATCGACCGCGTCGTATGCGAACAAACGAGACGGTACGCTCCTTTATACGTGAGACGTCTCTAGCCGCATCCGATTTCATCTATCCGCTCTTCGTGAAGGGTGGCACCGGTTGCAAAGACGAGATCACCTCGATGCCGGGTGTGTATCAGTATTCACTCGATATGTTGCCGGATGAACTCGACGAGATAGTGTCACTTGGAATACATTCGATTATCCTCTTCGGCCTTCCCGCGCATAAGGATGAGCTAGGAAGCGAAGCCTATGACGACCACGGGATCATCCAGGAAGCTATCAGGGCTATCAAGGAACATAATCCCGCAATCTACGTCATCACCGACGTCTGCCTCTGCGAATATACCAGCCATGGGCATTGCGGCGTGCTCGACGAAAACGGTTACGTGCTCAATGACCCCACACTCGACCTTCTCGCACGTGAAGCGGTGAGCCATGCGAGGGCCGGTGCCGATATGGTCGCTCCCTCGGATATGATGGATGGACGTATCCTCGCTATCCGAACGGCGCTCGATGAGGCTGGATTCATCAATGTGCCGATCATGGCCTATTCGGTTAAATATGCTTCGGCTTACTACGGTCCTTTCAGGGATGCAGCCGATTCCGCACCCGCTTTCGGGGACAGACGTGCCTAC
>JAAXUU010000166.1:751-4391 GCA_013335845.1 Actinomycetota bacterium | reverse complement strand
GATTTGTTTCAGGTGTCCACGTCCGTGCTCATGAGCGGCGGGGGTCCCGAGGCTGAGCAGGGTGGCGCTCATGCCGGCCACTCGTGTTTCATCAAGCTCTTGAGGCAGGGCGCTCGCGTTCATGTGGCCGTCTTCGGATATCCCCATCCGAGGCTCGTTGAGATCGTCATGGCCGTTATCCAGGCCAAGGAAGGGGAGATCATTACAGACGAGGAGATTATTGAGTTCTGCAAGGGCAGGGGACTTGCAAAATACAAATGGCCTGAAAAGATGGTGTATGCCGTCATTCCACGCAACCCGGCAGGAAAGATCGAAAAGCCAAAACTGCGCGAGAAATACTGCGGCGGACGTTTGGTCGAGCAGCAAATCAAAGATTAGTGCACTCTAGACTACATCACTAAAGATTGGGTCACTGATAACTAGAACGTGTTCGAGGTGCTGAGGAGGGCGATCATGGATCCTAGCGATTGTGCGTTGATATGCAAGGCACTTGGCGATTCGAATCGCATGCAGATCGTCAGGATGCTTTCCGAGGGCGAGAAGTGTGCCTGCAAACTTCTCGAGAAATTCGATATAACGCAGCCGACTTTGTCCCATCACATGAAAATACTGTGCGAATGTGGCATCGTGAGCGTTCGCAAGGATGGTAAATGGGCTTACTACTCATTGGACGATGAGGTGTTCGGAGCCTTCGGCAGATATATCGCTTCCCTTGGAGCAGCCTCGGTGGCTTCAGCACACGAAAGTGATGAATGTTGCTCATAGCCGGAAGCGGAGTAATTCCACAACCGGATAATTGAACAAAAACAACGACGACGCGCCCCTGGTGGTAGGGGCGCGTCGCTCATTCACTCTTATATATAGTGTAACTATCGATAAAGCCCTGCTGTCCAGCCTATCAAAACGCCCAAAGGCCGTTTTCGAATATCTGGATCTCAATCCCATCCTTCGTGGTGCCGACGATCGAAAGATCGTTCGTCCCGATCATGAAGTCGACATGCGTCGCCGATTTATTCACACCTACGGCAAGCAACTCATCTTCGGTCATGTTCACTCCGTTTTCATACGCGTCGGGAAAACCGAGGCCCACGGCGAGGTGGCACGATGCGTTCTCATCGTAGAGAGTCGAATAGAAGAAGATACCGGTTTCATAGATAGGGCTCGTGATGGGAATGAGCGCGACTTCGCCAAGGTGGCGCGCGCCCTCGTCGATTTCCAACAACTGTGCGAGAATCTCCTTACCCTTCCCCGCATCGAATTCGACAACTGCGCCGTCCTCGAACTTGAACCAGAAATCCTCGATGACATTGCCTTGGTACACTAGGGGCATCGCTGAGTATGCAATGCCGTTCACGCGATCACGGTGCGGCGTTGTGAAGATCTCCTCGGTCGGGACGTTGGGGAAGAAATATGTGCCACCGATTGTCTGTGATCCGCCGCCTTCCCATAGATGTTTATCAGTCAGACCGATGGTGATATCGGTGCCGATTGAATTGGTATAACGAAGTTTGTCGAAACGCGCCTCGTTGAGGAAGCGCTTGCGCCAGTCGAAGCTCTCCTTATGCGCATCCCAAGCGGCAATCGGGTCTTCTCCGTCGGCGCGGGCTGTTTTAAGTATCGCGTTCCACAAAGCATCCACCGCATGTTCCTCAGATAAATCAGGGAAAACCATCTGCGCCCAAGCCGGTGTCGATACACCTGCGATAACCCAGACGTTACGCCCGAAATCGAGGGCTTTCCGATAATCTCCGCACGCAGCATGACTTGCTTTAACATTCGCAGCCGGTTTCCGTGGGTCGATTCCGAAGAGCGCGTTTGGATCTTCTCCGCTCAGAAAAAGAAAAGCGGCGCCGTCTAAAGCCAGAGAATTGAGACGCTCAGCCGCCCACGCAGGGTAGGATTCGAAGAAATCAAGTGGAGTGTATTTATAGATAAGGTGGGACGTTTCGTCATCGCCCCATATAACGGTCACATGACGCGCTCCCGAAAGATATGCTTTCTCAATTACAGTCCGCGCAAACGGAGCAGCCTGGATCGGTGCGGCTACTACCAGCTCTTGTCCCTCCTGCAGGTTCACAGCTTTCTTCACGAGCAGTTCGGCATAGGCGTCGAGCTTCGCCTCCAAGCTTCTGTCCTCAGTCATGAATCTCCCATCAAACGGTTATCTTATATGCGATGATACTATATATGCCTTAGACCCAGAATGAGTTACACACAAAAACGCATACAAAAAGGTGCCATCCTAGATAGCGTTTTGGAAATAGTTTGGGCGTATCGACCCAGCTGCATTGTAGTATGGGCAGTGTCGGATTCAAACTATTAGGAGATGAGACACATGGAAAGAAGAATCAAGCAACAGCTTAATGGTTTAAGGACACAAGACGGTGCCGGTGTGAACTTAGTCAGAGTTCTAGGACATGGAACGGTGCAAGAATTCGACCCGATCCTGATGCTGGATTCCTTCGATAGCACAAACCCCGATGACTACACTGCTGGTTTTCCTATGCACCCACATAGGGGTATTGAGACAATCAGTTATATATATCGTGGAAAAATGACCCATAGGGATAGTCTGGGTAACGAAGATTCCATTGCCGATGGAGAAATTCAATGGATGACGGCCGGTTCCGGTATTTTGCATGAAGAAAAATTACCCGCGTCGGAACGAATGCTCGGAGTTCAGCTTTGGTTGAACTTGCCCGCCAAATATAAAATGGTGACCCCTGCTTATCATAGTATCAAGAGTGCCGAAATCGAAGAAATCACACTTGAGAATGGAACGTTGAGATTGCTCGCCGGGGAATACGAGGGCAGAAAAGGGTTTATAAGCAGCTATCTGCCATTGGATTACTATGATATACACCTAAACCCTCATGCATCTATCGTTATACATACAGATAGAGAGCGGTCTATCATGCTTTTCACACTTTTAGGGGAAGCCATTATCGGGGGCGAACTGATTCCGGAAAAAACGGCCGTAAAACTTTCAGAGGGAGACAGCGTGGAGATAAAAGCTGCCGATATGAGCGCGCAGGCACTATTTATCAGTTCAACGCTGTTGGCCGAGCCCGTAGCTTGGGGAGGCCCCATTGTGATGAATACAGAGGATGAACTGCAAAAAGCTTATACCGATCTGAACCAGGGGACTTTCTTACTAAAAGAGATGTCGTACGATGACGAATAAACCCGCGAGGAGTATTTGCCATGAGTCCTAAAGCCTATGAATTCGAAGCGGTCATTAAGAAAGTACAAGACATTGATGGCGCATACATTGAATTCCCGTATGACGCTAAGGTTGAGTTCGGCAAAGGACGTGTTCCCGTTCACGCAACGTTTGACGGGGAACCTTATGACGGGAGCATCGTCAATATTGGTGTAAAGAATCCCGACGGCTCGGTGTGCTACATCCTCGGTTTGCGAAAGGATATACGTGCAAAAATCGGCAAACAGCAGGGCGATATCGTATCAGTCACATTAAAAGAGCGGCAGCGCTAACGTGGCAATGCCCATAACTCGGGTGTGAGGAGGAGTATGCCAAAGAACCGGAAGATGCTCAGTGACTGGAAATCGCCCTCTATCCAATCACTCATGAAGTTGATTGAAACGCAGAACAAGTCAACGCTTGCAAACTGGGCCAGTG
>JAAXUU010000166.1:0-741 GCA_013335845.1 Actinomycetota bacterium | reverse complement strand
CATGGTACCGTTTTGGAGCAAGCACTACCCGGACGACCTACGTCCTCAAAATGCACTGGAAGCAGGTCGGGAGTGGTTATCGGGATCGATAAAGCTGCCTCAAGCGAAAACAGCGATTCTCGAGTCCCATGCGGCCGCACGTGAAGCCGATGAAAACCCTGTCGCACAAGCCGCGGCAAGGGCGATAGGTCAATGTGCCTCTACGATCCACTCAGCGAGGCACTGTATCGGCCTAGCTTTATATGGAGCACTAGCAGTTGCGTATGACACCCTCGGAACGAATGCCCCATGGGAGCAACTGGAGCAATGTGCCGCCGAAGAGTGCGGACGCATGCTTGAAGCGCTGCGCACCGTTTCAGTCGATGATGAACCGAACCCGGCGAAGATCGACTGGAAGTGCTGACAATAAAATCAAGTAGGAGGTGCGGGATTAGTTCCCGCACCGTCCTCTCACACCACCGGGCATACGGTTCCGTACCACGGCGGTTCCCGGACTTAACATCCAACTTCCAAATAACGTTCCGAGAAGGTAATCCAGCCGAGTTCCTTCAACTTGGTGTTGTTGAGCGCCCTGTCGAGCACCCCGCTTCCTGCAATCCTCCAGTACACTTTGCGCGAGTTCGCCCATTCCCAAGCTTGGCTCTTCGATATGCCGAGCTTCCTGAGCGCCTTGAACTTAGTGCGCACCTTCTTCCATTGTTTCCAGTACACGGCTCTGACCTTGCGCCGCAACCACTGGTC
>JAAXUU010000407.1 GCA_013335845.1 Actinomycetota bacterium | reverse complement strand
CGAAAGCCGATCTCTCCCTCCGTATCGTTGCCGACCACTCCCGTGCGATAACGTTCATGATAGCCGACGGCATACTTCCGTCCAATGAAGGTCGCGGTTATGTACTCCGTCGTCTTCTGCGGCGGGCAGTCCGTCACGGTCATGTCATCGGTATCGAAGGAGCGTTCCTCGATCACTATGTCGAGGCTATCGTCGCTGAAATGGGGAGCGTATATCCTGAGTTGGTCGAGAATAAGGCGCTTATCGAACGCGTCGTGCTTTCGGAGGAAGAGCGCTTCGGGCAGACGCTTCGTCAGGGGCAGGCTTATCTCGACGAGGTTCTTGAAACGCTTACCCCGGGCGAGATCCTTTCGGGGAATGCCGCTTTCACTTTGCACGATACCTACGGTTTCCCTATCGAGCTCACCCGTGAGATTTCCACCGAGCAGGGACACGATGTCGACCTCGAGGCGTTCGACGTTGAGATGAACGCACAGCGCGAACGCGCACGCGCGGCTTTGAAGGATGAGGCGTGGAGCACCTATGGGGGGATCTTCTCGGACCTGCTCAACCTGTGCGGTCCGACCCGATTTGTCGGGTATGCCGAGGATACGCAAGTCACGCACGTACAAGCCCTGGTCAAAGCCGGACAATCGGTCGAGCACGCCGGCGCTGGTGACGAAATCGATGTGATTCTTGACGAAACGCCGTTCTATGGTGAAAAAGGTGGGCAAGCAGGGGACAAAGGAACCATCAGCGATGATAAAGGTCTGCTCGTCCGCATTCAGGATACACAGATTCCGGAGAATGGCCTCTACGTTCATAAAGGTATCGTCGAAAAAGGCTCGATCGAAGTCGGAGCTACCGTCGAAGCGACAATCGATGTTCTCCGTCGCGAGCGCATCCGCCGAAACCATACCGCGACGCATATACTGCATTGGGCGCTCCGCGTCGTTTTGGGAGACCACGTCAAGCAGGCGGGCTCCTTTGTAGGCCCGGACCGGCTGCGTTTCGATTTCACTCATTTCGAAGCAGTATCAGATGAGCAGCTAGTCGAGGTCGAACGGCTTGCCAATGAGAAGATCATGGAAAACAATGAAGTGCGTGCATATGAGACATCGCTCACCACGGCACGCGAGACCGGTGTCACAGCGCTCTTCGGTGAGAAATACGGCGAATTCGTGCGTGTTCTCGAGTGTGGCGCTTTCTCAAAGGAATTGTGCGGAGGAACCCATGTAGGCAAGACATCGGAAATCGGCTTCCTGAAAGTCATAAACGAAAGCAGCGTCGGTTCCAATATGCGGCGTATCGAAGCAGTCACAAGTTTCGACGCACTTTCCTATGTGAATTCCTTGCTTGATGAATTGCAGCAGACGGCAAACGAACTGCACGTGTCCGTTAAAGACGTTTTTAAGCGCACGGCTTCCAACTTGCGTCGTATGAAAGAACTCGAAGACGCCGTGGACCGCGCGAAGAAAGCCGCCGCAGAAGGCGATGTGTCGTCCCTTCTCGAGAATCACTTCGATGTCGGTTATCCACTTGTGATCACCCGCGTGAAAGAGGCGGAGTCGCAAGATCTACGGGCTCTGTGGGATATCGTATCGGTACGTCTCCCGAAGCCCGGCGCTATGGTTATCGCATCTCAGACCGACACGGGTTCGCCGCTACTGTTGGCGGCAGGGAGCAAAGAGGCTGTAGCTCTTGGCTTCGACGCCGGAAATGTCATCAAGAGATCGGAAGAGC
>JAAXUU010000406.1 GCA_013335845.1 Actinomycetota bacterium | reverse complement strand
CACAGCCGTGTTCGTGATGGTCGCTATGGTCGTCTTGCTCGCGATCATGGTGGTGAAGAAACCCGATTATCCGGGTGAGGAACATCACGCCGCTTAGCTCGGGGAAAAGCTTTCAATAATGGCTTTCAATGAATCGCTTTTGCGAGTGAATGGAAGGGGGACTGTATCGAAGCAATGGTTAGATCACAAGGAGCTCGTTCATCTCGTTCCGAAATTATTTAGGAGGTTTGGATAATGTCTACAAAAAAGACAGTGATTTCCGGCACAACCGCACTGGGTGTCTACGCGATATTCTTCTTGGTATCCGGCAACGGTGCCGTGACACCTGCTATCGCGGCGTTCGCACAGCAGTTCCCCGAGGTAAGCACCACCAATATCCTGTTCCTCAATAACCTGCCATCGATCTTCACCTTGATCGGCACGCTCCTCATGGGTGCCTTGGTCGGTACCAAGGTCAAGTTCAAACCGGCCGGTATCGTGGCGCTCATCCTCTACATCGTCATGGGTATCGCACCGTTCTTCTTCGAGAGCTCGCTCACGGGCGTCATCGTCGCCCGCGCGATCTGGGGACTCTCGGCCGGTCTCATCGCACCTATCGGTGCTTCCGCGTTCCTGCGCCTCGTACGTGATAAGGACGCCCGCGCCACCTACCTCGGCCGTGGTTCGGCTTGGCAGCAGGTCGGTTGCATCTTCCTGACGCTGCTCGGCGGTTGGCTTTGCGCTGTGGGTTGGAAGTACACCTTCCTCGCATACGGCATCGGTCTTCTCGCACTCATCGCCTTCGTCATATGGTTCAAAGAGCCTCCCACCCTCCAAGAGATAATGATCCAGGAAGGCGACGTCGCAGCCGAGGACTTCAAGAAAGCGGAGCGCATCAAGATTCCGGCCAAGGCATGGTTCTTCATCGGCATCTTCTTCTTCGGTCAGCTCGCTTTCATGCCCGGCGTCATGGACTTCGCTATCCTCATGTCGACGAAGGTCCCGGGTCAAGACGCCTTGTCTGTAGGTGGAATGGCGGGCACGTTGCTGTCACTGCTCACCGTCGCGGGTGCCATCTCGACGGCTGTCACCGACAGGTTCGTCAAGGCATTCGGTAAATTCACCGGTCTCTTCGCCTTCATCATCGCCGCCGCAGGTATGGTCTGCATCGGCATCGCGACTTCGTACTTCATGTTCGGACTCGGTATCGTCTTGCTCGGTTTCGGTTGGATTCTGGCCATTCCGGTCATCAACCTCGAGGTCGGTATGATAACCCCGGCTTCAGGTGTCTCCTTCGTCGTATCTCTCGTATGGGCTCTTGGCAACGCGGCCGTCTTCTTCGCAGCTTGGTACCAGGCAGCTCTTCTCGGCCTCTTCAGTACCGTGGACCTTTCCGTCGCAGTCATCGCATCCGGCGGAATCTATGTCATCTTGGGTATTATCTGGGCGCTCTTCAATTCGAAGAACAGCACATGGGCTAAGACTGCCGAGTAAATCGAGGCGTAAGTGCATGTGTAGTGTGAGCTCGAGCAGGCATAACGTTCTGATGTCAATTGATTAGTAAGAAGGGAGTTTTATATGCCGTATGGAAAAGTGAGCACTCCTGTGACTTGGGAGGAAGACGGCTACACAGTCACTCGTACGAATTCGTGGTCTCCTCCGGGCGATCACCCCACAGGTGCCGGTATGTATCTGTACGTTAAAGATGGGATTTTGGAGAAAGTCGAAGGCAATCCCGAGCATT
>JAAXUU010000405.1 GCA_013335845.1 Actinomycetota bacterium | reverse complement strand
GATCCACTACCCGGAGCTTACGGCGTCGCTATCGACGTTGGAACTACCACTATCGTATGCCACTTGCACGAATTGACGACCGGAAAGCGTCTTGCAAGTGCGAGTCGCGCCAATCCACAGGTCGTTTTCGGCGGTGACGTAATCAGCCGCATCACCGCGTCCATCGAGGGCAAGTTGGACGATATGCGTGAAATCCTCCTTTCGACCCTCAACGAACTCTTCGATGAACTCGTTGCCGAGGAGAAGATCGAGCGATCGTCCGTACAACGCGTCGCCCTGGCCGGCAACACCGTCATGCAACACATAGCAGCCGGCTTAGCCCCTGATACAATCGGCTACGCTCCCTTCACGACCCTTTCGCTCTTCGGAAACGAAGTGGATATCGAGCCCATCTCACCAAATGCTTATTTCGTACCTGCCATTTCGGGATATGTCGGAGGGGACATCACCGCCGGTCTCCTTTCAGGCGGGCTCTACGCAGCACCCCGCGTTCTGGGATTCATCGACATCGGAACCAACGGGGAGATGGCAGTCGGGTGTGCCGACAAGATACTCTGTTGTGCAACTGCGGCAGGCCCCGCATTCGAAGGAGCCGGGATCGAATTCGGCATGCCGGCGGCAGCGGGTGGTATCTCGAAGGTCGCATATGAGGACGGGAATCTGAAGATCGAAACCATAGCAGATTCGCTACCCATCGGTATCTGCGGATCCGGTCTGATCGACGCTTTGGCCTGTATGCTACGCATGGGCGTAGTCGACAGCACGGGCTTCCTACTCGGCAGCGAGGATGTGCCTGAAGAGGTTTCCCGTTTCGTAGGAAACGAGGCCGGTGCGAACGTCTTCTATCTCACCGATGATCGCAGTGTCTATATAACTCAGAAGGACATCCGCAATCTGCAACTTGCAAAAGCGGCGATCTATGCCGGCTTAATCACCTTGATCGATGAGTATGGTGTCGCTCTCGAGGATCTCGATGGGATCCAGATCGCAGGCGGGTTCGGAAGCCACATCGATCCCGAAAGCGCAGCGCGCATCGGACTCATCCCACCCGAGCTTCTGGATAGCTCGGTTGCAATCGGGAACGCAGCCGGCGAAGGCGCGTCTGCGGCGCTTATCTCGAAAGCAGCACGAGAGGAACTTGCCGAGATCGCAGAGAAGTGCACGTATATCGAGCTATCTCTGCATCGCGGATTCAATACATATTATATAGATGCCATGTCGTTTGAAGGAGCTTTTGATGCCTAAAGATATTATCGAGATAGCTAGTGATTGTGGTTTCGAATGTATTGGCGCGGTTGATACCGGGGCACTCGAAGTGCGTCAGGAAGTGCGTGATATGTGCGCCGCAGATAAGTGCCACTCATATGGACGCAACTGGTCATGCCCACCGGCATGTGGCGATATCTCCGACTTCGCGGTAATGATCGCCTCGAGGGACAAAGCAGTACTCGTCCAAAGCGTAGGAAAGCTCGAAGACGATTTCGATATCGAGACCATGGAGGAGACGATGGCGATCCACAAAGACCGCTTCTCCACTTTCGTGGATGAGGTTCGAAAGGAATATCCAGGCGCCCTGTTCCTATCGGCTGGAGCCTGTAACGTGTGTAAAACCTGTCCCTACCCCGAAACGCCATGCCGTTTCCCCGAGAAGAGCTATATCTCCATGGAAGCGAGCGGCTTGGTAGTAATTGACGTGTGTAACGCCGCGGATATCCCCTACCCTCATGTACAGCAG
>JAAXUU010000165.1 GCA_013335845.1 Actinomycetota bacterium | reverse complement strand
GCTCCATCGAAGAAGCGGATGATTCCAAGTGATTTCAGCGTATCCTGCAACACATATACCTCGAATATTCCTAGATCAAAGCGCGAAGCGCACCAAGTAAGGCTTCGTTGTCCTCTGGCTTCTTCACAGCCAGACGTATGTAATCCCGTTCATTGAAACCCTTTTTCGAAGCAAGGTCCTTAATGAGGATATCACTTGAATCGAGGAGGGAGACGGCAAGGCTCCTCGATGTGTGGGGTGGCAGAACCTCGCAGCAGATATAATTCGCCTCGCTGGGCAGCACGCGGAGAAACGGGATGGACGTCAGACCCGAAGCATACTCGTCTCGAACCTCACGGAAGCGTTCAAGCGCCTTACTGTAATCACCCTTGTACTTGCCGGCAATCTGCAAGTAGCACTCACCGAAGCTGTTGATGTTCCAGATCGAGACGTCCTTCTTCATGGCTGCGATGCGAACCGTGTCGGCCGTCGCAAATACGCCGAGGCGTAAACCGGGAACGCCGAACGACTTGGATATCGACTTCATCATAAGAAGGTTCGGGTGGGCTTCGAGATATGCTTGGTCGAAGAACGTGGGTGCAGCGCCTTCGGAAGCGAAATCCGCGAAGGATTCGTCGACCAGGATATCGACGCCTTCCTTGCCGCCCCATGCGATGAGATCTTCGATTTGCTCTCGCGGCATACAATGGCCCGTCGGATTGTCCGGGTTCACCAAAACAAGCAGCTCAAGATCGCGTCCGGAAAAATATTCGATGAGCTCGCCGGCCGTGTAGCGGAAATCAGGCTCTGCTGCGAGATACGGCACAAGACGGTCGGCTGCCACACGATTCGGGTACTCCTCGAACGTGGGGTAGATCACGCCGACATTCCCTTCAATGCCATCGATGAGCGACTTTATGAGTTCTGCAGCACCATTCCCCACGCAGATACAATCCTCGTGCACGCCGAAATACTTTGCGGCGAGCAGGGAATTCACGCGCATGCCCGAAGGGTAGTCACAAACGAGACGCGAAAAGTCCGCTTGCAACTCATCGAGAAGACGTTTCGGAGGAAAAAACGGGTTTACGAGATAGCAGAAATCCTTCAGGCGAGGATAGCGCCAGAAGCCACCATAACGACTCTGCAGTTTATCGAAGCGCTCCTCGGGACCCGCGAAGATAGACTCCGCGACATCGAGATCTTGGACGTCGTCGATTTCATACCAGTCGCGGTCGATAAGTCGCATGGCCTTGAACGTGGGATCGCCCAACTGGACGATTACCCGAAGAACCTGCTCATAGTATTCGTTCACGCCACTTGACGACATATACGCTTCGAGGAAGGGAACGTATTTCTCCAGGGCGAATCTGCGGCTGAATTTATAGATATTCACGGTCTTGAAATACGCGTCGATCATAGTATAGTCGAACTCTTTACCCGGAATGAAACTCGAAATCGCATCATCGTCGTCCAGCGTGACTACCGTGCCGTCCATCCATGATTCATATTTGGCAACCAAAGCGAGGTTGGGGTACGGGTTATCGACAAGTTCTCGCAGTATTCCGTCTTCGAAGATGAGGTCGGACTCCAAAAGCAGGGTATCCTCTTCCATCAGATAATCTTTAGCCAAATAGAGCGAGTAGATATTGTTCGTTTTATCGTAGATATCGTTTGAAACGTATTCGATAGGTGTCTTGATGTCGAGTGTCGCGATGTAATCGATGAGACCCTGTTTCTGATACCCGACAACCATGACCACGCAGCTCAATCCCAGGGTATCCAACTGACGTAGCACACGCTCGATAAGCGTGACACCGTTGACTTTCACCATGCACTTCGTGTTGCCCCCTGTGAGTTCACCGAGGCGCTTGCCCATACCGGCTGCTAGAATCATCGCTTGCATGTATTACGCCTCGCCATTCTTTCGCGCCTTGTACGTCGGAACCACAACGGACAAGACTTCTTTGATTCGCTCATCGCTCTCTTCAAGACAGCCCTTAAGAAGGTCGATCTTCTCCACGACCTCATCTTCGGTGACCTCTTCGCCGACGGAAACCATGATTCCCTTCGTCTGTGTCGGAACCGTTGTCTCGGTATCCATCAACAGCTCCTCATAGAGCTTTTCACCGGGACGCAGACCCGTGAATTCGATTTGGATATCATCACCGACTTCGTATCCGGAAAGGTGGATCAGGTTACGGGCGAGATCGATTATCTTCACCGGTTCGCCCATGTCGAGGATGAATATCTCCCCGCCCTTCGCCATGCCTCCGGCTTGGACCACGAGTCGTGCGGCTTCGGGGATAGTCATGAAATAGCGTTCGATATCGGGATGTGTGACGGTGACGGGACCTCCGGCTGCGATCTGCCGCTTGAACAAGGGAATGACGCTCCCATTCGACCCGAGCACGTTTCCGAAACGCACGGCAGCGAAACAGGTCGAATACCCTTCACGGGCGAGATATTGGATAACCATCTCCCCCATCCGCTTCGTGGCACCCATGACACTCGTGGGATTGACCGCTTTGTCGGTCGAAATGAAGACGAAACGCTCGGCGCCATGGCGCGCTGCCACCTGTGCGGTATACAACGTGCCGAATACATTGTTCTTAATCGCTTCGCGGGGGCAATCCTCCATAAGAGGGACATGTTTATGTGCCGCCGCATGGAATACAACTTGGGGCTTATACTGCGAAAACAAACGCTCGAGCCGTCCTTCGTCACGCACCGAACCGATTTCGATACGCACGTCGATATCATCGTAGAGCGAGAGCAGCTCGTTTCGAAGCTCGTAGGCGGTATTCTCATAGATGTCGAAGATGATGAGTTGCTTGGGTGCCACTGTACAGAGTTGGCGACAGAGTTCTGATCCGATCGATCCACCACCGCCGGTCACAAGTATGGTTTTCCCTGCGACATAACCGCTCACCATGCGGGTATTGAGTACAACCTCATCCCTCAATAAGAGATCCGATAGGTCGACTTCGCGCAGCGCGACAGTATCGAGTTCGTCTATACGCAGGTCCTTGACATCCGGAAGAGTAAGCAACTTGCACGTCGTCTGCGTACAGATGTCGTAGATCGCCTTGAGGTCCTCTTTGACAACCGAAGGGATTGCCACGACGATCTGCTCGATGTCATATTTCTCAACCAACTCCAAGATATCATCGCGCGTTCCGGCGACTTTTATCCCGTGGATCCGCAAACCCTGTTTCTTCGGGTCATCATCGACTGCGACGATAGGCTCTCCTCGCATGGAGTAGTCTCCATTGACCATGCGCTTGATGGTCATCGACCCCGTCTCTCCGGCACCGATGATAAGCGTACGGGCTCGATTGCCATGCTTACCGTCGCGAGCGGTGGCAGCACCTTTGATGCGCTTGAGCCCGCGGTATCCGAGACGTATCCCGCCGACGAGAAAAAGCAGGAGGAGGAAAGCGGTGAAATAAACGCGCAGTGGAATGAACGCCTGTGATATCCCGAATGGCCACATCAGCAGCGCCCCGACGAATGTTCCCAACGCGGTTGCGGCAAGAATCTGCAACACCTCATCGAGACTCGCATATTCCCAGATACTGCTGTAAAGACGGAAGAACAGGAAAACCAGCACATTGACGAGGGCCAACATGCCGATGAACAAAATCGATTCCGTCGACTCGAAGACCTCGCCGGTTTGAGCCGTCAGAACGGCTCCGAGGGAATACGCGGCGTAGGTCGCGAAAATGTCCCAGAATATCAAAAAGAGTGTTCTTCTTGTAAATTTAAAATCCATAAAAGTAATCCTTGTGATCAGTCTGCCTCAGAGAAGGGTATCAGAGAATATGGCCGAACGTGCACTTTTCACAACATTTGTACGTTTGCGACGCCCGGAGAACAACAGCCCCCGAGAACACCAGTGCGTGAGCAGCGGTCGCTACTCGAATCCATCCTTGAGTCCGGGCACGATAGTTCCATGCGCCCGATAATCAAATGCTCTTTCCAATGAGCGTCCTGCGCATCGCGGTCAACGCACCGATGAGCTTCTTGTTGTTCTTGTAATCATCTTCGGTTTTTGTATCGGCCGACATTATCCCTTCCCATTCCGCAAGACTGATATCCAGCTTCTTCAGGATATAATCCCTGTCCTCGAGCATCTGCTCGAGAGGATAGGCATAAGGCGTCTCCATCTGAACCAGAGCGTCTTCCCTCTGCATCTCGCCACCCACGACCAGACTCGCGAGGTGGGCCCGCCGTTTATCATAGCCGAACTTCAGAGGCAGATAGTAGGACTGGAAGAACTTCGTGAAACGGGATTCAAAGTGTTTTCCGCCGTAATAATTCCAATCGAATTCCCTCTCGAGCAGTTCGATGGCCCCCGCTTTCGAGTAATCCACATAGTTCAAGAGGCGTACCTTGTTGAATCTCAACATATAGTAGCCGTATTGGGCAAGGTTGAAGTGAGGATACTTATCGAGTATCGGCACTCCTCTACCTTTGGCT